>CAJXRC010000038.1 GCA_913058405.1 uncultured Colwellia sp.
CGTGGGCTCGGAGATGTGTATAAGAGACAGCAATATTTCCTATTTTTTCTATCGAGGTTGTGATGTTTTGGGAATTAGTTTTGTTAATCAGCTTATCTACTATTTTGTAGGACAAAGGTTTTCCGTTAACCTTAATAACTTCATTATTCATTTCAACGACATCGCCAGGTAAACCAATGACACGTTTAACTAATCTTAACTCTGCAGCTTTAGATTCAAACACAACAATCTCACCGCGTTTAGGCGTAGTAATTGATAGTAGTGATACATCGGTAAAAGGTAAGCGAACGTCATAGGCTATTTTATTAACAATAATACGGTCGCCTTCCTGAATAGTCGGTTTCATTGAACCTGTGGGCACAGAGTACCAGTCGGCAACCGCGCTTCGAAAAACGGACATCAACAAGATGAAAATAAGGAATTTTTTGTTACTATGTAAAAAAGAAAGGAATTTTTTATTATTAAAGTTGGTCATCATATATTGCTCCATGTGTAATAACTGTCACTAAGGGTTCATTATATGGCAATACAATAATGTGAAAGTTCCACGGAGAAATAATTGCTTACACTTATCAATTCTTTTTAATAACGTATAAAAAAGGTAGTGTATCTGTTTGCTTAGCCAATAGTTCATGCTCCATAAAGCGACAAAAACTTGGGATGTCTCTAGCAGTAGAGGGATCATCACATTTTATTAGTAATGTTTCACCACTAGCCATTTTTCTAATATTCATGCGAACCATCATCACAGGTTCAGGACAACGTAGGCCAATGGCATCTAAGGTATGATCAGTTTGTTGAAAAATAGTAATAGTCATTAGGTGTACAGTAGCAAAATTAGTTTATAAATAATTATACCTCGTTTATACCCGTGATACCTCAAAATGCGTGTCTAATTCCAGCTGAATCCTGTATTTTGAAGTAACATGGGTATAGGTATTTCAACAGAAGAAATAAAGCGAGATCAACGTATAAAAAAATGGCTTCAGCTATACTCAAGTATGCTCAATTTATCGAAATAACTTAGTACGTTATCTCCCAAGAATTTTTATTACCGACTCCAGAGGTACCAGTGAAAAGTATTCTAAAAGTTATATTACTGTCTGTTTGCACGCTTTCATCAACTTCTATTGTGCAAGCCAATGATAGTCTGCAAATATTGACGGATGTTGGACAACAAAAAATATTCTTGAAAGCTGAAAAATTATTAACAAAAAGTAATTCTCAACAGTACCAAAGTTTATATAACCAGTTGTATTACTATCCACTACAGCCTTACTTAGATCAAAGTCGTTTGATGGAAAACATGCAGTTATCTTCAGCAGGGGAAATTGCCACGTTTTTAGAAAAACATAAGCATTCGCCATTAGACTGGCCATTACGAAAAGCGTGGTTAACGTTTTTAGCCAAAAAAGATAAAGGCGCACTTTTCCTCGAATTTTATCAAAGTACTCGTAATGAGGTGCTTACTTGCCACAAGCTCAACTTTTCTTTAGAAGCAGGCTTACCCTCAAGCGTTGTACTACCTCAAGTAACAAAACTATGGTTAGTAGGTAAATCGTTAGATAAAGTTTGTGACCCAATAATTAAGCAATGGCAACAAGCGGGTTATAGAACCGATGAAATTGTATGGCAACGTATAGGATTAGCGGCAGATGGCGGAAAACATACCTTAATTCCTTATTTAACAAACTTACTGCCAAAGAAGCAGCAATATTTAGGACGACTCTGGCATCAAGTAAGACGTGATCCGGCAACCGTAACGAGACAATATAAGTTTATTAAAAAATCGGCAAAAGAAAGCCAAATATATACTTACGGTATCAAACGCTTAATCTGGCGTGATCCAGATAAAGCATTAGCCAGTTTTAAAAAGGCACAGCAAGAATTTACTTTTTCAACAAAACAATATCAGCAAATAGTTGCAAAATTTGCCGTGGCTTTAGCAAGTAAAAATCATCCGCAAGCGAGAGCTTGGTTAGAAAAGTTAGACCCGTTGAATATTGATAGTAATATTATGCAGTGGCAATTAACTGAAGTATTAAAACAGCAAAATTGGCAATTAGTTTTGCAAGAATTAGCAACAATGCCAGAAAAGTATAAAGCGAAATTACAATGGCGCTACTGGTATGCAAGAGCATTGATCGCTACCGATGATTTAGAACATGGCCAAGATGTAATGAACGAATTATCAAGTAAACGTCACTATTATGGTTTTTTGGCTGCGAGTTATTTAGAAACCCCCGTCAGTTTACAAGATAGTCCACTAGCGATCACTAGCCAGGAGAAAAACGCTATATTGTTGTATCCTTCAGCTAAGCGAGCCTTCGAATTTTATTATTTAGGTCGCTATGTCAAAGCACGTAGAGAGTGGCGTTATTGGCTTACACAGTTGAATAAACGTGAAAAACTCGTTGCAGCGAAACTCGCTAACGAAAATGGTTGGTTTGACCGAGCAATATTCACCTTGTCAAAAGTTGGTTATATGGATGATGTTGAGTTGAGATTCCCAAAAGCATTTGATAAGAAGATTAACCAGCATGCTAAGAAGCAAGCAATTAACCCTGCTTGGGCTTTTGCTATCGCCAGACGAGAAAGTTCGTTTATGACAGATGCTCGTTCACCGGTTGGAGCCAAGGGCTTAATGCAGCTTATGCCAAATACAGCAAAACAATTAAAACGCGGTAGTGTTAGTCGGCAGTATTTGTACAATGCGGATAATAATATCAAATTAGGAACAAAGTACTTACGTAAGCTTCTGGATAAAAATAAAGGAAATCAGGTTCTTGCTACCGCTTCTTACAATGCAGGACCTCATAGAGTAAAGGGATGGTTAAAGAATAGTCATGCGATGCCAGCAGATATTTGGATAGAAACCATTCCCTTTAAAGAGACTCGTAATTACGTAAAAAGTGTTTTAGCGTATCAAGAAATTTATCAGCATAAACCAGGGCAGGTCAGTCAGGTTTTTGAGCAAGTCATTAACATGAGCATTGGTGATTGATAGACTAAAAGTTAGTTATACCCAAGCAACTTCAAGATGCTCGTTTCAGGACGGCTGAGCGATTCATATTCAAGACGCGTATTTTATTAATGGTCATTCCCTTAATGACCTACGCAACAATGAATATGATTTGCTCAGTCGTCCCCGTAGGGCTGGTTTAGAAACGTTTTATCCATCGTTATTGATTTCGCAAGGACGCTACATGGATGCAGCTTATTAGAGAATGCAGGAGCATATTCTCCTGAGTAACCATTCTCTTCAATCAATACCTTGTCTAAAGACGTTTCTAATTCCTGCTGAATCCTGCATCTTGAGGTTGTTTGGGTATATAAATGGTAAAAGAATTCTAATCTCAAGGTTTTGCAAAGTTATATGCACAAATTTAGCACATTTAAAATGGACCTTTCCTTTGCTAATGGTATGGCTTTTCAGGGATATGCTATCATGAGTGAAATTTTTTGATGGCCGTTTTTCGGAGACAGAATACATGACAACACTTAATGCTAAGTTGGCTAGCGAATATCCAGCTCATATTGCCCAATTGCAACAGATGACTAAATCGGTACTTTCACGTGAAAATCTAGAAGGTTTAGTGATTCATTCTGGACAAGAAATTAAGGCTTTTCTTGATGATAACTGTTATCCCTTTAAAGTAAATCCTCACTTTAAATATTGGCTACCATTAATTGATATTCCAAATTCTTGGTTGGTGGTTAATGGTGAAGATAAGCCAACACTTATTTATTATCAACCGGTTGATTTTTGGCATAAAGTAACACCTTTAGCTGAAAGCTATTGGGGTGAATTTTTTACTATTAAAATATTAACCCAAGCAAGTGAAGTTGATAAATTATTACCTTATGATAAAAAAGGCTTTGCTTATATTGGTAGTCATATCGAAGTTGCTACGGCACTAGGATTTGATGCCATTAATCCAGAGCCTCTACTTAATTACATCCATTATCATCGTGGTTATAAAAGTAAATATGAACACGAGTGTCTTCGCCAATCCAATACTTTGGCAGTAAAAGCGCATCAAGCAGCTCGTAATGCCTTTTTGCAAGGTGATAGTGAGTATGATATTCAACAATCGTATCTGAAGTCTATTGGTTATGGCACTAACGACACGCCATACGGTAATATTGTTGCCCTCAATAAAAATTGCTCAATCCTACATTACATGTCTTTGGATAAAACGACGCCACAAGTGCATCAATCATTTTTAATTGATGCAGGTGCTAACTTCAATGGTTATTCTGCAGATATCACCCGTACCTATTCATATAAAAATGATAAGTTTGCTGAGTTGATTGCTCGTATGGATCAGTTGATGCTTAATGCTGTTGCAGGATTAAAGCCGGGAGTGAGTTATGTTGATCTTCATATAGAAACACATAGAGCCATAGGGCAGGTATTGCGTGATTTTAATTTTATCAATGTTGATGCAGATACTGCTGTCGAGTCTGGCATTATATCTACGTTTTTCCCTCATGGTTTAGGTCATCACTTAGGTTTACAAGTACATGATGTTGGTGGTTTTATGGCTGATGAGCGTGGAACCCATGTTAATACACCAGCAGAACATCCATTTTTACGTACTTCACGTATGATCGAAGCAAATCAAGTATTTACTATTGAGCCGGGTTTATATTTCATTGATTCATTATTAGCAGACTTAAAAGCGTCAGCTAATGCGGATCAAGTGAACTGGCAAAATGTAGATGAAATGCGTTGCTTTGGTGGTATACGTATTGAAGATAATATTATTGTGCATCAATCACATAATGAAAATATGACTAGAGATTTAGGCTTAAGCTAGGGTCTGTTGACCTTTTTTAGCCATAGCGCTTCGAGTTGCCTTGAAAAAGCGTCATTCTTTGTTGCTTCATTCGCATTTGGAACAAGCAAATATTGAATGAAGCGCCTCAATTGTCATCTTCTTTGAGTGCAACAGAGTTACAAACTGAAAGATCAACAAACCCTATTTCAGAGAAGTAAAATTTATTGTGACTAAATCTTATCCTATTGCGGTTAACGATGTTGAAGATGAAAGCATTGTTAATCGTAGTCGATTTATCTGCTACCTTCGGCCTTGTGACGATATTGCACAAGCTAAAGCTATGCTAAAAGAGTTACAACAACTTCACCCTCAAGCGAGCCATCATTGTTCTGCTTTTCTAACGAAAGCGGCCGAGGATAGTCAAGGTTATGGTTTTTCTGATGATGGCGAGCCAACAGGCACTGCGGGAAAACCAATGTTATTGGCATTACAAGGCGGTGGCATAGGTCATGTTTGTGCAATTGTCGTTAGGTATTTTGGTGGTACTAAATTAGGTACTGGTGGTTTACAAAGAGCATATGGTGGCAGTGTTCGCCAAGCATTAACATTTTTACAGTCAAAAATTAAAATAGCTATGGTGCATAAAACCTTAGCATGTCAATATAGCCAAATAGATGATGTTTTGCATTTGCTTAGGCAAATTGAAGGTCAAGTTATCACTCAGGACTATCAACAAACAGTCATTTTTCGACTCGCCATTCCAATAGAAAAATTGGGTTTAATGCAAGATAAGTTACACACATTGTCATCGGGACAATTACAGTTAACTGCTCTCGAATAATAAATCAATAAGAAAAATAAAACGTGCAATATAAAAATATTATCCGAATTTTAGGCTTATTGGTTGGGTTACTTAGTGTGACCATGCTGCCTCCTGCATTAATCTCACTAGTCTACCGCGATGGTGGCGGTTTACCTTTTATTCTGGCTTTTTTATGGTGTATCTGCACAGGATTTTTGGCTTGGTATCCTAACCGCTTCGAAAAAACAGATCTTAAAGCCAGAGAAGGTTTCTTAATTGTTGTGCTCTTCTGGTTAGTATTAGCCAGTTTTTCCGCTATTCCTTTAATGTTATTAGAACAACCCAATCTCTCTACCGCGGATGCTTTCTTTGAATCCTTCTCAGGGTTAACGACAACAGGGGCAACCATTTTAAATCATATTGATGATTTACCTCACGCAGTATTATGGTACCGCCAGCAATTACAGTGGTTAGGTGGCATGGGGATAATCGTTTTAGCCGTTGCCGTTTTACCTATGCTTGGTATTGGTGGTATGCAGCTATATCGTGCGGAAACTCCAGGCCCAGTTAAAGACTCAAAGATGACTCCCCGTATTGCCGATACCGCAAAACACCTATGGTACATATACTTAGGATTAACCATTGCTTGTGCTTTAGCATATTGGCTTGCAGGTATGTCGGGGTTCGATGCTATTTGTCATGCCTTTTCAACCATTGCGATTGGTGGCTTCTCTACCCATGATGCCAGTATGGGCTATTTTAATAGTCCAACCATTAACTTAGTTTGTGTAACATTTCTGCTGATTGCTGGGGTAAACTTTGCTTTGCACTATGCCGCAGTGCAAAGTAGATCGTTAAAAAGTTATTTCTTTGACCCAGAGTTTAAAGTATTTATTGGTATTCAAATTGTACTGACTTCAATTTGTTTTATCGTGCTCTTAACTACAGGTACCTACCAAGATGCTGACCAAGCATTAGACCAAGCGTTATTCCAATCGGTTTCTATTAGTACGACAGCGGGATTTGCAACAACGTCTTTTGCTGACTGGCCAACGTTACTGCCAATGCTGCTAATTTTTTCAAGTTTCATTGGTGGTTGTGCTGGTAGCACAGGCGGCGGTATGAAGGTAGTGCGGGTAGTATTACTTTATTTACAAGGTCTACGTGAATTAAACAAGCTCGTACATCCCAAAGCTATATTTAGTATTAAGTTAGGACGAAAAGTTTTACCTGATCGTGTTGTTGAGGCTGTATGGGGCTTCTTTTCTGCTTACGCTGCGGTGTTTGTTATTTGTATGTTATTGCTATTGGCGGCTGGTATGGATGACATTACTGCCTTTACAGCCGTAGCTGCTTGTATCAATAACCTTGGTCCTGGGTTAGGGGAGGTTGCGGCAAACTTTTCTTCTATTAATGATATGAGTAAGTGGGTATTAATCATGGCTATGCTGTTTGGTCGTTTAGAGATATTTACGCTGCTTGTTCTATTTACTCCCGCCTTCTGGCGTTCGTAAATCATTAAGTTGTATATATTGGGTTTACTCTATATATACAACTTAATTAAATCACAATTATTTCGAAGTTTTAATTACCATTTATAACTCAACGCTACCCAGCCTTGGGTATCTGAACTTTCATTCTCTGGATTCACTTGTGCGAGACCATAATTAATGGCTATGTTGGTTATCCCAGTGAAACCAAAGTCATTATTAAGTGATCCTTTAACACCATAGCTATCAATAATATCTCGTTCAGTCATTTCATGACGAGTATAAAAGGCCTCTATAAACCCTAATGGTATATAGGCTTGATAAGCTTGATAGTCATTCCCTATTTGACGATAAAACGCTAATTCAGGTGCTAGTTGTTTATTAATGTGCGCTTTTTCTTGAATTAGTGTTGAAGAATAACCACCCAGACTGAGAATATCGCCAGCGTCTTCTGAACGCTGTGCCCATAGATAATTAAAACCTAAGGTAAAACCCTGTATATGAGCATTCAAGTTCGCTAGACCATTACTACCAGTATAATTACCATCATTACCATCATTACCATCATTACCATTAATTTCTGCTTGATCATCTTGAGCTGAAATCAGTTGGGCATTTATTGCTTGTGAAATCCCCCAGCTTTGTTGGTCGTGTGACCAGCTTTGTTCAATACCGAGAGAAAAAGAGTGGCTAGAAAAATCAATATGCTGGCTGTTCTCATATTGTGATGCTTGCACTCGTGCAAATACATCGATAGCGAGTGTTTCTATGCTATAGGGATAACGAGCTTCAAGTAATAGCCCTTTTTCTGTTGTGTTACCTAAATTTAATGCATCACTATCTTGTTTATCTGTTTTCAAGTCAAAGACATAACCGTGAGCTAGTAATTTTACCGGCCAACCTTGCCAGCGAATTACCCCTGATGCACCAGAGATAATGTTACTGAAAATATCTTGGCTAGCATTGACTTGCCAATCAAAACGAGAAAGCACATCACCTGATTTATAACCAACTTCGAGCATACTACTACTGGCAGAATAAATACTTTCAGCAATCGTTACTGTTCCTTGTTGAGGACCAATGCCATAGGCTGATTGCTCACCAATACTTTCATCGACAGCGATAGTTGCTTTGGAAAGTCTTAACTTGTCAGCCAAATTAACAGTCATTGCTGAGGATATAGTCGTGTTTGTTATTACCTGTTTATTCGCTTTATTTAAATCAAGTTGATAAACATCAGGTCCTTGAGCATTAATCGCCATATGAAGCAGTTTGTTATCTGCTTTTGCCATAGGCCAAGTAACGACTTGTTCTCCAGAAGTTACAGCCGATAAGACTTTATCTGAAAAGTCATATTTATATAAGCGGGTTGCACTATCTAAACCAGCAACAAAATACAATGATTGTCCATCCTTAGACCATTCAGGGAATGAAAGGAATTGATACTTGTCAGGCAAAGGGATTATTTGTTCTTGTTCATTATCAAGTTGGCGAACTTTTAATTGCCATTTTTTATTTAAGCTTGAACTAACATAAGCAAAACTACTCGACGGAGAGCCATCAAGGGTTGGGCGAAGTCGCGGGAAATCGTAAACTTGCTTAAGGCTTGGTGGTGTCAGTTCTGCGGTTATTTCACCTAAAGACTCAGCAGCTAAACTGACTTTAACTAATTGGGAGTTACCAACACGGCTACGCTCAGCAATAATAAATTGTCCATCGCTACTAATATCAAAGCGACGAATATTTGCACTGCTTGTCAGTTGTTTTATTGTGTTTGTTGGTAAGTGCCAAGAAAAGAGATCTTGATGGTAACTGTTTTTCTTCACTAAGCTGCTGGCGCCATAGATAATGGTATCTTTATCAAGCCAACGAGGATTTTTTATACCGCGCTTATTTCTTTGATCTAAGGTATAAGCGACTTCACGTTTGAAAACACTGGGCACTTTATCAACAATGTCTTGCGGATCATCTGCTAATAACGCTTTGGACTTTTTGGCAAACTCTTCGATGCTTTTTGCATTTTTACCTGTTTTGTAGATATTTAACTTGGTAGTACTACCTTCCTCTGTGCGTTGGGTTTCTACCATAGCAAGGTAATCACCTTTTGGACTTAAACTCGGATCACTAGTATAACCCGTTAAATCTAACCATAACTTTGAACTATTCTCCTCATTACTTTGCGTTGTTAACTGAGCTTCATGTTGCATTGCTTTATAGGTGTACTCAGCAATAAAGCGTTGATATAGATTTTTAGCTGTATCAGGGAATACACCTTTGAATGCCTTTTCAAAGTCACGTTGTTCAACGGCAGACCAACGAGTCCAAACCGCATCGAGGGTCTCTTCACCATAGTTTTCTTCTAACCATTTTAAATAGCGTACACCGACAAGGTAAGCCATAGAGCCAGACATAAAGCTATCATCGCCAGCATTTAGTTGTTCATAACTCGGTAAAGCACCTTGTCGAGCAAATTGCTGAATGATTGCTTCTACTTGATTGTTAAATAGTCGACCTCGACCGGTCAGTTTAGATTCAAGTAACGTGGCATAACCTTCACTTACCCAACGCTCTTCGTTAATTTGTGAAGCATCATAAAAATCATACCAGTTAGCTAAAGTATTACGCCATGTACTTCTGTTCTTCTGCCCTAAATGAACAAGATGAACATATTCATGCAACACTAAAAGTTGTTGCCACCCCGTAGAGTTTGCAATAATCGTGTCTGATTGTGGAGGCGTAGCAAAGAAAGCCATATAAGGCCTGTGACTTAGTGGAAAGGCAAAGCCATTGGCAGCATTGAACGGGTCAACGATATATGCATCGACTTTTTCTGTGATAATTCGACCCTGTTGCTCTTTTATTAGTTGGCGAACAACTTCCATTTCTTTTGCACTTGATAAAGCCCACTGACGGTATTCAGGGGTGAAATGGACACGGAAGTTTTCAGTTTCAAAAGTTTGCCAATTTTGAGCATTATCAACGAGTTCGGCTTGGCTATTAAAAGCTATGCTGCTTAATGCTAGCGTGATGGCAGTGAGTACCTTAGATACTTTCATAAAAATCCTTGTAAATTGTGGGCTTAATCTAATCTGTTTCAATGAGTGAAAAAGTGAATGATTTTAGTATGTGAACAAGGAGGATTATTACAGCTAATCCATTGCAGGATAAGTGATTAGCTGTAAATATTTATGTCAAAGGGAGGAAGTGAAGCCATTAACATGAAAAGCGTATTAGGTGAGTCGCCTTTAAAAGTGCTTTTAGAAGTAAATTGCGCTGACTTGAAACAGTTTTTCTATGTCACAAATATAGCGCTTATTAACTAAAAATAAAATGACGTGGTCTTCTTCGTTAATTAAGGTGTTTGAGTGAGCGATCAATACTTCATTACCACGAACAACAGCGCCAATAGTGGCACCGGGCGGTAGTTTAATGTTTTTTATTGCTCGGCCAACGACTTTTGATGATTTTTCATCCCCTTTAGCCACTATTTCAATGGCTTCAGCCGCGCCGCCACGCAAACTATAAACATTATCGATAGCACCGCGTCTAACATGTGTTAATAGCGCAGAGATAGTGGCTTGCTGTGGCGATATGGCAATATCAATAGTACTGCCATGTACTAAATCAATATAGGCATCTCGTTGGATAAGTACCATAGTTTTACGAACACCAAGCTTTTTAGCGAGCAACGACGACATGATATTCGCTTCATCATCATTAGTTACCGCGATAAAAATATCAAATTGGTCAATATTTTCTTCAGTAAGTAACTCTTGATCGGAGGAGTCTCCAGCGAATACTAAGGTATCATTGAGTTCTGACGTTAATTGCTCAGCACGTTTTGGTGAACGTTCAATGAGTTTTACCTGATGATTTTTTTCTAAAATTTGGGCTAAACCAGCACCAATATTACCACCACCGGCAATCATTATACGTTTATATGCGGATTCGAGTTTTTGTAACTCATTCATTACTGCTCGAATATGTATACTGGCAGCGATGAAAAATACTTCATCGTCAGCTTCAATTACCGTCGTACCTAGAGGACGTATTGGTTTACCGTTTCGGTATATAGCAGCGACACGCGTATCAACATTAGGAATGTGATCTCTTAATGTTGAAAGCGCATGGCCTACAAGTAAACCACCATAGTATGCTTTAACCGCAACTAGGCTTACTTTTCCATGCGCAAACTCTAATACTTGCAATGCACCCGGGTAGTCAATTAGGCGCGCAATATCCCGTGTTACTAATTCTTCAGGGGCAATAATATGATCAACAGGAATATGCTTTTTATGAAAAAGTTGCTCGGAATATTTCAAAATTTGATTTGAACGGATACGAGCAATTTTTTTCGGCGTATTAAAGAGTGAAGAGCATATTTGACAGGTGATCATATTGGTGGCGTCATCACTGGTAACTGCAATAACCATGTCAGCATCTTCAGCGCCAGCACTTTTTAAAACATCAGGATGGCCCCCTTGGCCAGTAACGACTTGTAAATCCATTTTATCTTGCAGTTCACGTAGCTTTTCACCATCTACGTCTACTACCGAAATATCGTTATTTTCACCAACAAGGTTTTCAGCTAATGTACCGCCAACTTGTCCTGCACCCACTATGATTATTTTCATGCGCTACTTTTCTGCTTCTATTATTTTAGTTTTAACAATTTGGCGTAATAAAAGCCATCCATGTTTTCAGCATCAGGCAATAATTGCCAACCGACTACATTTTCATCAGTATCTGCATTATCACCGGTAATGGCAATTAATTGTGCGTCTCGGTTTTGCTCAATAAAGCGAGATATTTGCTCAGCGTTTTCTTCAGGCAAAACACTACAAGTTGCGTAAAGTAAGGTGCCGCCCGGTTTGAGTAATGACCAGATATTGTCAAGGATCTGCTGCTGTAATACGACTAACTTATCAATATCATCAGCTTTACGTAACCACTTTATATCAGGATGGCGGCGAATTACACCAGTTCCAGAGCAGGGAGCATCAAGTAATATGCGATCAAATTGTTCACCAGACCACCACTCTTTAGTCGCTGCATCTGCAGCAATTACTTTGGCGGTTAGGTTTAAGCGATTTAAATTTTCATGAACCCGCGTTAAGCGATCTTCTTCAATATCAATTGCTATCATTGAAGCAATATCTGGGGTTTGCTCAAGAATGTGGCAGGTTTTACCACCAGGTGCCGCACAGCAATCTAGTACTGTATCATTAGGCTGGCAGTCTAATAAACGTGCTGCTTGTTGTGCTGCGCCATCTTGAACTGAAACCCAACCATCTTCAAAGCCAGGTAATTTAGCAACATCGAGTGGTTTAGTAAGGGCAATTGCTTGAGAGTTTGGCTCAACATTAGCAATGTCAATTTCTGCTTCAACCAGTAATGCTTGATAATGTTCACTGGTGTGGTGTTGTTGATTGGCACGCAACCACATAGGAGGTTTTTTTTGATTCGCGTTGAGTATATCCTGCCATTGCTCAGGATAGCCTTGTTGTACTTTTTTAATAAACCAACCAGGATGATTGTACTTTATTGGATCAGGTAATTTTTTATCTGTTTTGTTTTCTTGTTTACTTTCTGCTTCTAAAGTACGTAAAAAACCTCTAAGCACGGCATTAACCAATCCTTTCATATGGTCATTTTTTAACGTTTTTGTTGCCGCTACAGTTTCACTTACAGCAGCGTGGTCAGGTATACGCATATACCTTATTTGATAAACCCCTACTAAAAGTAAAAAATGAAAGACTCTCTGTTTGCCCTTTATTGGCTTTTGCACCAAATGGCGAACATCGTTCTCCAATTCAGGTAGGTAACGTAGTACACCGTAGCAAATTTCTTGTAGTAAACCTTTATCTTTACCTATCAACTTATCTTGTTGTTTTGGTAATTCATCACTTAAGCTTCGCCCTTGATCTATAACGGCGTAACAACATTTTGCTGCAAGAGCTCTAATATTAATTGTCATTTTTTATCTTAACCAAGCTTGTTTATAGAGCTGCCAACAACGAACCAATCGCTGCGACCATTAAGGATATCTTTTACAGCCAAGGCTTTTTTTCCTGGAAGTTGAATAACTTCTAAGCGTAATGAACCATCGGTTGTTGCTACATCTATCCCGTCTTTGTCTGCTTTTAGAATGGTGCCCGGATCAGCATTGCCTTGATATTCTTGCACCGATGCTTGCCATATGCGTAATCTATGCTGCTTACCTTCAGATTCTGTAAAGCTGAATTGTGATACTGGCCAAGGGATATAAGCACGAACTTTTCGATGAAGTTCCTTGGCACTGAGCTGCCAGTTGAGTTCTGCTTCAGTTTTATCAAGCTTATGGGCATAAGTTGCTACTTCATTATCTTGCACAGTATTATGTGCACTTGCTTGATAATTTTCCTCAGCCATAATCGCTAATGTATCCACTAAGGCAGTTGGGCCTAAGTTGGCAAGTTTTTCATAAAGGCTTGCACTGGTATCTGTATTTTCTATTTCGCATTCGGCGGTTAATATCATGTCTCCAGTATCTAAACCTTTATCCATTTGCATAATGGTTACACCGGTTTTCTTATCTCCCGCTTCAAGTGAGCGTTGAATCGGTGCTGCACCGCGCCACTTAGGGAGAATTGAACCATGGACATTAATACAGCCTAAGCGTGGAGCGTTTAAAATGGCTTCTGGTAATAACAAACCGTAAGCAACAACAACCATAATATCAGCATTATATTTTGCTAATTGTTGCTGGTCTTCTTCACTTTTAAAGTTAATAGGTTGTTCAACAATAATGTTGTTTTCTAATGCGAGTAACTTTGTGGCACAAGCGGTTAGCTTTTTACCACGACCTGCGGGTTTATCTGGCGGACAATAAACAGCGACAACATTATGTTCAGAATTAATTAATGCTGCTAAGTGTTGAGCTGCGAATTCAGGAGTACCTGCAAAAATGATATTGAGTGGAGTGACCAAAGGAATTCCTATTGTTTTAAGTCAGTAAGTACTTACTTTTTATTTGTTGTCAAACTTTGCTTCTTTTTCAAGCTTCTTTTGAATGCGTTGACGCTTTAGAGGAGATAAGTAATCAACAAATAGAATACCTTTTAAGTGATCAAGTTCATGCTGTATACAAATGCTTTGTAATTCTGTGGCATTTAAAGTGAACTCCTTACCATGGCGATCAAGTGCTTTTACAGTACAGGCATCATGACGGTCTACTTTTGCATAAGTACCAGGTACTGATAAACAACCTTCTTCATTAATCGAAGTTTCATCACTCGTGGCAATAATTTCTGGGTTGATAAATATGATGGGTTGGTCATTGTCTTCAGAGGTATCCATTACAACAATACGTTGATGAATATCTACTTGGGTAGCAGCAAGACCTACGCCTTTTTCTTCGTACATAGTTGCCAGCATATCGTCTATAATTGTAGACGTAGCATCTGTAATATCAGCAACGGGTTGCGCTTTTGTTCTTAAACGCGGGTCAGGAAAACGTAAAACAGTTAAAATAGTCATATTTTATAAAAGAATTAGCGATAATTAATCTAGAATGTTATGTTTTAATTATATACCCAAGTAACGGTAACTGAAACCTGCATTTTTAAGTCACTCGATATAACTAATAATTATAGTGCGTTACAACAGTGTGCACGAAAAGGAATGAGCTCCATGCTTAAAAAAATAATATTCACGTTATCTTTGATATCTTGCTCAATGGTAACACTTGCCGATCAAATTACGCTTAATGATGACGCGCCCAAGACACATGTTGTAGTGAAGGGGGATACGTTATGGGATATTTCAGCGCTGTTTCTTGAACAACCTTGGTTGTGGCCAAAACTCTGGCGTTTGAACCCTGAGATCAATAATCCACATTTAATTTATCCTGGCGATGTTTTAAAACTTGTTTTTGATGAAAATGGCGAACCTATGTTAGTGGTTGAGCCAGTAAAACCAAGCTATAAATGGTCGCCAAAAATTCGTCAAGAGAAGAAAAAAGACTCTGCAATTACTTTGTTACCTTTAGAGGTTATTGCACCTTTTGTTAGATATGACCATCTATTTACTGAAGATGAGCTAGAAGAGCTACCACACATAATCGGTAGTGATGAAGGCTATAGAATGACAACGAAAGATTTTAAAGTCTATGTTAATAAAGACCTTGAGGTTGCACAAAGTTACGCAATCTATGATAAAGGTGAAGAGATTTTTGACCCAGAAACAGATGACTCCTTAGGCTTTTATGTCAATCTAGTCGGTACAGGGCAAGTAATAAAACGAGGAGACATAGGTAATGATGTTCCTTCTACTTTGAATGTCGGCTCTGTCAAAAGAGAAATTCATGCAGGAGACTATGTAGTTCCAGTGAATGACGGGCAATTATTACCGGCCATTTTTTCTATGAAAGCTGCTAATGAATCACTTCGCGGTTCTATTGTTAAAGCAGCGAGTAATGGTCGTGAATTTGCTAAACTTGATGTGGTAATGATTAATCGTGGCATTGATCATGAGGTGACAGTTGGTGATGTTATGGCGATAAAACGGACAAGTCCTGCCGTTGTGGATACTGGTGACGGTCCTGTTTATAGTATTGAATCTTCGCGTTGGAATAAAATAACGGGTAGTGACTATAAAATGCCAGAAGAGCAGTTAGGTGAGCTAATGGTTTTTAAAGTGTACCAAAAAGCTAGTATGGCGCTTATTCTACATACTGAAAAACCTGCGAGAATAAATGATTTGATTACAGCACCAGAATAACCAACTGTTTAATATTTATTTTCTCTCTTTTTATGGAGGGAAAATAAAATGTCTGACTTGTTCTTAAGGAGAAGACAAGTAATGATTAATAACAGTAAAAGTAATATTGAATTCTGGTTAGCCTTAAAACTTGTTCCTCGGTTAGCCATTCATAAAAAAGTAACGCTTGTTGAAACTTACGGGTTAACTGCGTTATTTTCTTTAAATAATAAACCTTCGATACTTAGCTCCGCTAATGGTTTAAATGTGAAGCAGCTTCACGCTTTTCATCAGCCAGATTGGCAAAAAGTTACTCAAATAATCCAAGCTAGTGATCTATGTAATAGTGCCATTATTTGCTATGACGATACTTGCTACCCTCAATTACTCAAACAAATTTATGATCCACCCTTAGTGATATTTGTTCAGGGCAATTCACTCATACTCAATGCTCCTCAGATAGCTGTGGTGGGGAGTCGATCTGCTAGTGCTGGAGGTCGAGATACTGCATTTAGATTATGCCAACAACTTGCGCAACATAATTTTGTTATCACCAGTGGATTAGCGCTTGGCATCGATGCTGCTGCTCATCAAGGAGCTATTAGCGAGCCTGCGAGTACAATCGCAGTAGTTGCTACAGGATTAGACCAAGTATACCCCACAAGACATCGCGCTTTAGTGCAGAAAATAATTGCGTCAAGTGGTGCAATCCTCAGCGAATTTGTTCCTGGTACTCAGGCTAGAGCAGGGCACTTTCCAAAGCGGAACCGTCTTATTAGTGGTTTAAGCCTAGGTGTCTTAGTTGTAGAAGCAGAATTAAAAAGTGGCTCTTTGATTACAGCCCGTTGCGCTTTAGAACAAAATAGAGATGTTTTTGCTATTCCTAGTTCTATAGAAAATAAACAGGCTAAAGGCTGTCATTGGTTAATTAAACAAGGCGCTAAACTTGTTGAGCAATGTGCCGATATAATGGATGAGTTCGCTTTTGCCGATAAACCTAGTCTACACTTAAAGAGTGATGTGAAGCTTTTAAAGTCAGCTACACACTGCACTCACAAAGGAGGCGATGAAATAAATCAAAAAGTCTTGTGTAACGATGCGTTGTTGGATAGTGTGGGATTTGAAATTACTCCCGTAGATAAAGTAGTTTTACGAAGCGAACTCCCCGTAGAGGAAGTGTTAACTAGATTAACTATGCTGGAGCTAAATGGTCTAGTATCTGCTGTACCTGGTGGCTATATAAGAACGCAATAAAGTATGTAAGGGGCTAATTATGTTTGATATCTTAATGTATCTTTTTGAAACGTATATCCAAAATGAATCAGAAGCTATGGTGGATCATGACTTGTTAACAGACGAGTTAACACGTGCAGGCTTTCATCAGGATGAAATCTACAAAGCATTAAACTGGCTTGAAAAACTTACCGCACTACAAGACACAGATGCTTACCCCTATCTTACACGCGTAGGAAGTAAGTCTGTACGTATTTATACTAGCGAAGAAATGCAGTTACTCGATACTCAAAGCCGTGGTTTTATTTTATTTTTAGAGCAAGTCAATGTGCTTGATTTTACGACTCGAGAAATGGTTATTGACCGTGTAATGGAACTCGACACCAAGTACTTCTCTATGGATGATTTAAAGTGGGTAATTCTTATGGTGCTATTTAATGTACCAGGCAAAGAATCTGCGTATTCTCAATTAGAAGATTTAATCTTTGAAGAACAAGAAGGTCCTCTTCACTAAAAGCTTTC
This sequence comes from uncultured Colwellia sp., assembly GCA_913058405.1. Classification (GTDB taxonomy): domain Bacteria; phylum Pseudomonadota; class Gammaproteobacteria; order Enterobacterales; family Alteromonadaceae; genus Colwellia. Next base: position 17,571 of record CAJXRC010000038.1, read on the forward strand.
TTCAAGCTGGCTAATTATTCAGTATATTTAGCCAGCAACTACTTAGCGTATTGTTCACTCATGTTTTGTGGCATAATATTGTCATACTTGTTTTAAAGCTACTTTCAAAAATGTCTGAATCTGATAAACCTCTCTTTTCTCGTCACGAACATGCTTTAGAGAAAGAATATCAAGTGTGTCCTGATTGTGGATCCGAATTGACTATTAAACATGGCAAGTCAGGGGCATTTTTAGGTTGTGAAAACTACCCTAATTGCCAATATACTCGTGCAGTCGTAGAACATGAACGTGTAGAAGATAAAATTCTTCCAGGTAGTGAATGTCCTTTATGCTCACATGTATTAGCAGTTAAGCAAGGTCGCTATGGTATGTTTATTGGTTGTAGTAACTTTCCACAATGTCATCATATTGAACATGAGGCACAGGAAGTTATAGATAATGTGGTATGCCCGAGCTGTAAACATGGATCACTGCAAGAAAAAACCAGTCGATTTGGCAAAAAGTTTTATTCTTGTGATGCCTACCCAAAGTGTAAATTTGTCGTTAATCATGAACCCGTAGCAGGGCGATGTGAAAAGTGTCAATTTGCTCTGTTGTTAAAAAGACATATGGCTGCTGGTATTAAGTACCAGTGTGCGGATAAAAAATGCTCCCACATGCAAAAATTATAATAGATAGTCCGAACACGACTCATAAAAAAAGACGCCTTTACTATATATGTAACAGGCGTCTTTTTATTTTAACTTATGAATTAAAAGTATTTATTAATTCTGTTTATCTAAATAGTCTTTTGCAAAATCACTAAGATCAGGGAATGCTTCATTGCAGAGGATATCAGCTAAGCATTGCAAACGTTGAGCAAGTTGTAATTCATTCTCACCACTGACGTTTATATGACCCATCTTACGACCGGCACGTTTACCTTTGTTATACCAATGAATAGTTGCGCTAGGTATAGCCAGTACTTCATTAGGAACAGTATCTTCACCAATAATGTTAATCATTGCTGTTGGGCGAACAAGCTCGGTACTACCTAAAGGCAGGTCACAAATTGCTCTTAGGTGATTTTCAAACTGACAGGTATCAGCACCTTGTTGGGTCCAATGTCCAGAATTATGAACTCGTGGTGCAATCTCATTAACTAACAATTGCTCACCAACTTGGAAAAACTCAATAGCCATAACACCAACATAACCGAGCTCATCTGATAAGGCCTTAAATACTGTACCGGCTTGCTGTTGTAGTTTTTCATTAACAGGTGCAGCAACAGAGACACTCAAAATACCATTAGTGTGATGATTTTCTGTTAGCGGGTAGACAGCAACGTCACCATTAACACGACGAACACCAACAAGTGATACTTCTCGATCAAAAGGCACCATTTGCTCTGCAACAATGCCTTGCTTAACAGTGGTTTTTGCTGCGGCAATAAAATCTGCCATATCTTGCCAGATTGCCTCGGCATCAACTGCTGACTTTAATCGCCATTGCCCTTTTCCATCATAGCCTTCAAGTGCACTCTTAAAGATTATAGGTAATGATAAGTGAGCAATTGCTTTATCAAAATCTGCTTTAGAGTTGACAAAATAATGTTTGGCATTGGCAGCATTACAAGATTCAAGTAATGCCTTTTCTAACCGTCTATCGCCACCAATTTTTATCGCGTTACTTGTCGGGTATAACTTCCCCGATTGCTCACACTCAGCAAGTATGTCATGGGCAACATGCTCAAATTCGGCAGTAATAACATCCGCATTATTAATGCCCGCTTTTAAATCACCATAAATGTTTTTAGGAGAAAGAGGTTGTACAACCTTATTACTTGATACATCTAGAGCTTTAATATCCAAGTTTAAAGGTGTGCCCGCTAATTCCATCATTCGAGCTAATTGACCTGCGCCAAGTATGAGAACTTTATTCATGAGGTTTTTTATTCTGCCGGATTTGGGTTAGCAAGTATGGTTTCTGTCTGCTTACGACGAAACTCTTCGATATTTTGTTGGATCTCAGTGTTATGAGTGCCAATAATTTGTGCGGCAAGTAAACCTGCGTTAGCAGCGCCAGCATTGCCAATGGCTAATGTCCCTACAGCAATACCTTTTGGCATTTGCACAATAGATAATAATGAATCTTGTCCATTAAGCGCTTTAGATTGAACAGGAACACCTAAAACAGGTAAAGAAGTATAAGCTGCTGCCATACCAGGTAAATGAGCTGCACCGCCAGCGCCTGCAACGATTACCTTAATACCTCTATCTTTTGCACTTTCAGCATACTCAGCAAGTAAGTGAGGAGTACGGTGTGCAGAAACTACTTTGGTTTCGTACTGTACACCTAAAGAATCAAGCATTTCTGCTGCATGTTGCATTGTTGGCCAATCTGATTTTGATCCCATGATGATACCGACTGTCATGAATTTGTACCCTTTAAAAAATAGAATGTTCTTCGTATATGAAGAAAATAAAAATAGAGCTGCAATTATAACCTTGTTTAGCGAAATACGGAATATAGAAGTTTTCTATCGATAAATTAATCCATTATTAGGCGTTTATGAAGAGTGTTTGGTAATATTGCACAGGAAGTGATTATTAATAGAAGGGTTGTCTGTGAGTGAAAGAAATGTAGTTGATGCTTTTAAAAATGGTGGCATTATTGCTTATCCAACAGAAGCCGTATTCGGTCTTGGCTGTGACCCTGATAATGAAGAAGCACTCAAGCGATTGTTAAAGCTAAAACAAAGATCTTCTGAAAAGGGACTAATTTTACTTGCTGGTAGTTATTCTCAATTACTACCTTATATAGATGAGAGTAAAATTTCGCAAGATATGCGTAGTCATATGTTATCAAGGTGGCCTGATGGTATTACGCAATTGGTGCCAAAAAATAATAATATCTCATCACTCTTATCAGGAAGCTTTGATACCATTGCGGTAAGAATTACCAGCCAGCCAGATGTAGTTGCTTTGTGTCAGGAAACTAATAAACCGATAGTGTCGACAAGTGCTAATTTATCTGGACAAGAACCGGCTAAAACATGGCAATCATTAGACCCTGTACTATCTAAACAAGTAGACTTTATTCTTAAAGGGGCTACTTTAGGTCGTACTTCGCCGTCAAAAATTATTGATGCGTTGACGGGGAAAATCGTCAGAAATTAAGAATATGGTTACAGGTGGTAAAGTTGAGCGAATATCGTCGCTAGTCTATTAATAATTAAGACAATTTAATACTATTTTCTTTTTGATTATTATAAGATCTTGATCAAGATCAAAGTATTGTTTGCCATCACCTTTAGCGGTCAAAACCTTGCGCTAAATCAAATTTTATTAAAGCAACAGGATTATCATACCCTTAATTATTTTAAGGATATATAATCATGAAAAAAACTTTATTAACCATAGCTTTACTATCAAGTCTTTCAACAGCCGCTTTCGCAAATCAAGCTGGTGACATCCTCATTCGTGGTGGTGCTACTATGGTTGCACCTGACAGTGGAAAATCTACTGTGCTTTTAAATGGCGCTGATTCTGGTTTAGCATTATCAGTGGGTGATGATACTCAACTAGGTTTGAATTTCGTATATTTCTTTGATAGTAACTGGGCTATTGAATTGTTAGCGGCAACACCATTTGATCATGATATTGATTTACATGCAGGAAGCGAAACAACATTACTTGCAGACACAAAACACTTACCACCAACGTTAAGTGCTTTGTATTATTTTGATACTAATAGCGCTTTAAAGCCTTATGTAGGAGTTGGCATCAATTATACCATTTTCTTCGATAACAGCTTTACTAATACATATTCTGATGCAGGCTTTAGTGATTTAGAACTAGACAACTCTTTTGGTTATTCTGTTCAAATTGGAACTGACTATGAAATTGATAAAAACTGGTCTGTAAACATTTCAGCTCGTTATATTGATATTTCAACGGATGCTTCTTTTTCTGTTTCGGGAGATCCTATTGGTAGTGCATCAGTTGATGTAAACCCTATGGTATATTCAGTTATGCTTGGCTATACATTCTAAATGTAATTAATTACCAACAAGAATTAAAAGCAGTAACTTATTCGAAAGGGTTACTGCTTTTTTGTTTTCATTAACTAATGATTAAGATAGGCTGTAATTATTAGTTAATTTATTGCAATAACCATGACACAACAAACCCCTGATCAATACCGCGTTTTTGGCAACCCCATTGCCCAATCTAAATCCCCAGATATTCATTATATATTTGCAGATAAGAGTCAGCAAAATATAGATTATCAAAAGCAATTGGTTGACCCTGATGATTTTTCTAATGCTGTTTCAGCTTTCATCCACCAAGGTGGTAAAGGTGCTAATGTAACTGCACCTTTCAAAGAGCAGGCGCTAGCCATAGCAGACGAGCTCACCGAGCGCGCATCATTAGCTGGCGCTGTAAATACACTTAGCTTTAAAGAGGGAAAGATTTTTGGTGATAATACTGATGGTGAAGGATTAGTTCAGGATTTAATTGCTAATAATGTGACCCTAAAGCAAAGCAGAATTTTGTTATTGGGTGCTGGTGGGGCGGCAAGAGGTGTTTTACTTCCTTTGCTTGCACAAGCCCCTCACTCCATTGTCATTGCCAATAGAACGGTAAGTAAAGCTGCAACATTATGCCAACACTTTTCTGATATTCGCCTTAGCGCTTCTGGTTACCAAGATCTCGAACAACAACATTTCGATGTCATTATAAATGCAACATCAGCCAGCTTATCAGGAAATTTACCGCCAATTCCAACATCACTTCTAAGTCAGAATGTAGTTTGTTATGACATGGTATATGGAAAGGATGAAACACCGTTTCTTAAATGGGCAAAAGAACATGGGGCAAATAAAGTGATTGATGGTCTAGGAATGCTAGTAGGGCAAGCAGCTGTTAGTTTTGAAGTTTGGCGCGGTGTGACTCCTGAAGTTCAGCCAGTAATTGATAAATTAAGGGCTTCTTTATAATAAGGAGATAAATCTATATGAATCAAAATATTCTGTTCAATGATGATTTAGCTTTTGATAAAAAGCATGATGCATGGTGCCTTACAGCATTACTATCGGCTCAAGTTATCACCGTTTATTTTCACTCAATGCAACTTAAGAGCTTAGAAGAAATAGATAGCTGCACTAAATTTGACTTAGAAGAAATAGTTGAACTCTGGCTCGAAAAAAATGAGCCAGAGGCAAGTACTATTCACATACAAATGCGCTAATCATTATAATAACTTAGGCTATTAATCATTTAAGTACTCATTTTTTAACTCTACATAATTTATAGCCGACTGCTTTAGAAAGGCTGCTTCATTTTCTTTTAGTGGTCTAGCTTGTTTTACCGGATTTCCAACATACAAATAACCGCTAACTAATGTTTTATTTGGAGGCACTAAACTGCCTGCACCAATAAAGACATCATCTTCAATAACTGCACCATCCATAATGATTGCTCCCATACCAACGAGTATTCTATCTCCAAGCTGACAACCGTGTAACATACACTTATGGCCAACTGTCACATCGTTGCCAATAATTAAGGGGTTTCCTTGAGGGTTCTCCAAACTTTTTCGTGTCACATGCAATACGGTACCATCCTGTATATTCGTTCGAGAACCTATAGTAATAGTATTAACATCTCCACGAGCAGCCACAAAGGGCCAAATACTGACATCATCAGCTAAAGTAATATCTCCAACGAGAATAGCTGACTCATCAATATAATTATTTGATTTTGTAGAGGGGGAAATACCTTTATATGGACGTATGTTAGTTGTACTCATGTAGCACCTATTGCAATACTGCAATTTAATTGAATGGTAAGTACTAATACTGTCTCTTATACACATCTGACGCTGCCGACGAAGAGGATAGTGTAGAT
>CAJXRC010000039.1 GCA_913058405.1 uncultured Colwellia sp.
TGGGTTTAGAACGTCGTGAGACAGTTCGGTCCCTATCTGCCGTGGGCGTTTGAGAATTGAAGAGGGCTGCTCCTAGTACGAGAGGACCGGAGTGGACGAACCACTGGTGTTCGGGTTGTCATGCCAATGGCATTGCCCGGTAGCTACGTTCGGAACTGATAACCGCTGAAAGCATCTAAGCGGGAAGCAGGCTTTGAGATGAGTTCTCACTGGAGCTTTAAGCTCCCTAAAGGGTCGTTGGAGACTACAACGTTGATAGGTCAGGTGTGTAAGTGCTGCGAGGCATTGAGCTAACTGATACTAATTACCCGTGAGGCTTAACCATACAACACCCAAGTAGTTTTGCGACTATGAAGTGATTGTGTGAAGACTGACAACTACATAAATGTAAAATCACGTACTTACGTGTTACTTGAACCAAGAAAACCAAACGATATTTATAGCTCATTGAGCAAGCTTTCTAAGATTGTACCTTTTTTGTTTAGCGACAATAGCGCTGTGGTCCCACCTGATCCCTTTCCGAACTCAGAAGTGAAACGCAGTTGCGCCGATGGTAGTGTGGGAGTTCCCATGTGAGAGTAGGACATTGCTAAACTTCTATTTAGAGAAGCCCGATTCGAAAGAGTCGGGCTTTTTGCTGTCTGGGATTTAAAACAACCCGTATTAAGTGAAGTGTAAGCCTTTGCACCGAGGGTAGTGTGGCTCTTGCTAGTTAAGCCCATGTGAGCGTAGGACATTGCTAGACTTCACTCTCTAATAAATAATGAGAAGCCCGATTCGAAAGAGTCGGGTTTTTTGCTGTCTGGGATTTAAAACAATGCGTCGATGGGGAGTGTGACTCATATTAGGTAAGCCTATGTTGCTAAACTTCTATTTGTGCTTAGGCACTGAGAAGCCCGATTCAAAGGAGTCGGGCTTTTTGCTTTCTGGGATTTGAACAACCTTGTCGAAAGTGAAGCGTAAGCCTTTGCGCCGAGGGTAATGTGATTCAGGCTAGTTAAAACCATGCGAGTTTGATCTATCAGAGTTGCTCATGGAGCACGTAAGTAAAACTGTCATTTTGTTTTGTTAGTTTCGGTCTTTAGGCCTAAATAAATTATTCGTTCATTGTGTTGGTTGTTGTATTGCCAAGACTTAGTCGTGTTACTTAAGTAGAAAGTGAGTCGATGCTTATTTTAGGGTAATGAAAACAGAGGATAAATTAGTGAGTTTAAATGGTGATGAACCTTTTGAAATACGAGAGAAAGGGCTTTATTTTTGCTGATAACGTCTAAGTTATTATAAGGGGCATTTAATGACAGAAAAATTATATGAATGCATAGGCTATATTAATTAAGTTTAACTGCCTTATTCATCAATTAAGTGGCTTACACTGATTGTCTGAATTTATGATTATATAAAACAGTATTTCTTTGGTGAATATGAAATATTCGCACAAAAATAGTGCGTCTATTGCCCTTATATCTTGCAAAAAAAGACAAGTTAAGTATACTTGCGCAAACTTTTTGAAGTTAAAGTTTTTACTTTAAAAAATCAGTGAGTCATACGAATAACGTCGTATATGAAAACTTATAAAATTATGAGAAACGAACTTACAAAGCCAGGTAAAAAATATGCCTACCAACAAGCCGCTTTGATAACTGTAATTACCTTCATATTTACACTGATAACATATTTTATTTGGGGATTCGAATCCGCAAAGTCAGCCGCCCTAGGCGGTATAATTGGGATATTACCCAATGTGTTTTTCGCATATAAAGCATTTAAATATGCTGGTGCAAGAGCCTCGAAGAAGGTTGTAGAATCATTCTTTAGTGGTGTAAAACAAAAAATGGCATTAATGGCGTTACTACTTGGTTTAACAATCAAGTTTGTTGTAATAAGTCCTTTACCATTTTTTAGCATGTTTTGTTTAGTTATGGCTTTGCCAATAATAACTCCGTTTATTATTAAGCAGCAGCGGTAATTTACACTTTTATTTTTTAAACTTTAATTATTGGGAAATTAATATGTCATCAGGCGCTGAGTTAACCAGCCAAGAATATATTACGCACCATTTATCTAACTTGAAAGTAGGTGAGGGCTTCTGGTCTCTTCATTTAGATTCATTAGGATGGTCTGTATTCTTGGGTTTGGTATTTTTAACGATTTTTCGTTCCGTAGCTAAAAAAGCAACACCAGGCGTACCAGGAAAACTGCAATGTGCAGTAGAAATGGTTGTTGGTTTTGTTGATGAAAGTGTTAAAAGCACTTTTCACGGAAAAAACGCGTTAATTGCACCATTAAGCTTAACCATTTTTGTATGGATTTTGCTTATGAACTCTATGGATTGGGTTCCGGTTGATCTTTTACCACATTTAATTCATTGGGTTACAGGTATGCCTTTAGGTGATATCTATATGAAACCAGTGCCAACAGCTGATCCAAATATTACTTTTGGTCTTGCGTTAGGTGTATTCATCCTAATCATTTACTATTCAATCAAAGTGAAAGGTGTAGGTGGTTTCATGAAGGAACTTACTACACAGCCTTTTGGTCACTGGTCTTTATACCCAGTAAACTTTATCCTTGAAACGGTAACCATGCTAGCTAGACCTTTATCACTAGCACTACGTTTATTTGGTAACTTATATGCAGGTGAGTTGATTTTCTTACTTATCGCAACAATTGGTGTATTCCAATTGCCAGTACACTTTTTATGGGCAGCGTTTCACTTGTTGGTAATCCCATTACAAGCGTTTATTTTCATGATGCTAACTATCGTATATCTTAGTTTAGCGCACGAAGATCACTAAATTTGTCGAAGGAAGTTATAAGAGCCTAGTTGGTAAATAACTTTCTTCAACAAAACAGAAATTTTTAAAACTTTAACTTTAAACAATCGGAGATAAAAATGGAAAACTTTGGCTTAATGTATATTGCAGCGGCTTTGCTAATTGGTTTAGGTGCTCTTGGTACTGCTATTGGTTTTGGTCTTTTAGGTGGTAAATTCTTAGAATCTGCTGCTCGTCAACCTGAACTAGCACCACAACTACAAGTTAAAATGTTCATCGTAGCGGGTCTAATCGATGCTATCGCGATGATCGGTGTTGCTATTGGTTTATACATCTTATTCGTTAAAATTGGTTAATTTTACCACTTTTTTTTTAAACGAATAATTGATAGGAGGTACGCACAATGGATATTAATATGACCCTAGTTGGCCAGTTAATTGCGTTTGTCGTATTTGTAATATTCTGTATGAAGTATGTATGGCCACCAATTATTGGTGCCATAGAAGATCGTCAAGCAACTATTGCTGACGGACTTGCTGCTTCAGACCGTGCTGCTAAAGATCTTGAGTTAGCTCAAGAGAAAGCTACAGCTCAATTAAAAGAAGCTAAAGTTCAGGCTGCATCTATCGTTGATGCTGCTAAGAAACATGAAGCTAAAATTGTTGAAGAAGCTGCAGGTAAAGCACAAGTTGAGAAAGAAAGAATCTTAGCTAGCGGTCATGCGGAAATTGAAACTGAACGTAACCGAGCTAAAGAGGAATTGCGCAAAGAAGTTGCAGTTCTAGCTATTGCTGGTGCCGAGAAAATTCTTGAGCGTTCAATTGATGCCGCTGTACACAGCGACATTTTAGATAAACTCGTCGCTGAACTTTAAGAGGAAAGAGCTATGTCTGAATTGACAACTGTCGCTCGTCCTTACGCTAAAGCAGCGTTCGAATTTGCTGTTGAAGCTAAAGCAATGGATAGCTGGCTAGTCCAGTTAACTTTTGCTGCTGAAGTTGCTAAAGATGAAACCATCAAAGGTTTTTTATCTAGCGGTGCTTCAGTAGAGCAAGCACAAACATTATTTTTAAATGTTTGTGGTGAGCAATTAGACAGTCAAGGCCAAAACTTTTTGAAAGTAATGGCAATAAACGAACGTTTGTTGGTGCTACCACAAGTTCTTGAGCAATATATAGCGTTAAAAGCTGATTTTGACCAAGAGATTTCTGTGGATGTAACCTCTGCTGTTGAAGTAACAGCTGAGCAAAAAACAACATTAAGCGCCGCGCTTGAAAAGCGCTTGGCACGTAAAGTAAAGCTTAATTGTTTTGTTGATGCGAGTATCGTCTCCGGTTTAGTTATAAAAGCTGGTGACATGGTAATAGATGGTTCTGTAAAAGGTAAACTGAACCGCTTAGCAACAACATTACAATCTTAGATAAGGGAACAGAGCATGCAACTGAATTCCACTGAAATCGCTGAACTGATCAAGAATAGAATTGAACAGTTTAACGTTGTCAGCGAAGCTCGCAACGAAGGTACTATCGTTTCTGTAACAGATGGTATCATTCGTATCAATGGCCTTGCCGATGTAATGCAAGGTGAAATGATCGAACTTCCTGGTAGCCGTTTTGCTATCGCGTTAAACCTAGACCGTGATTCGGTAGGTGCGGTAGTAATGGGCCCTTACGCTGATTTAGCGGAAGGCCAAAAAGTTAAAGGTACTGGTCGTATTTTAGAAGTACCAGTAGGTCGTGGTTTATTAGGCCGCGTAGTAAACACTTTAGGTGAACCAATTGATGGCAAAGGCCCAATTGAAAATGATGGCTTCTCTCCTGTAGAAGTTATTGCACCAGGTGTTATCGATCGTAAATCTGTTGACGAACCAGTTCAAACTGGTATCAAGTCAATTGATGCTATGATTCCAATTGGTCGTGGACAGCGTGAATTAATCATTGGTGACCGTCAAATCGGTAAATCAGCGATTGCACTTGACGCTATCATCAACCAAAAGAACACAGGTATTAAAAGTATTTATGTTGCTATCGGTCAGAAAGCTTCTACCGTTGCAAACGTTGTACGTAGCTTAGAAGAGCACGGCGCGTTATCAAATACTATTGTTGTTGTTGCCTCAGCTTCTGAAGCTGCTGCACTACAATACCTAGCTCCATATGCGGGTTGTTCAATGGGTGAATACTTCCGTGATCGCGGTGAAGATGCACTAATCGTATATGATGATTTGTCTAAGCAAGCTGTTGCTTACCGTCAAATTTCATTACTTTTACGTCGTCCGCCAGGTCGTGAAGCGTACCCAGGTGACGTTTTCTATCTTCATAGTCGTTTATTAGAACGTGCTGCTCGTGTAAACGAAGCATACGTTGAAAAATTCACTAACGGTGAAGTTAAAGGTAAAACAGGTTCATTAACTGCCTTACCAATTATTGAAACGCAAGCGGGTGATGTATCTGCTTTCGTACCAACTAACGTAATCTCAATTACCGATGGTCAGATTTTCTTACAATCAGATCTATTTAACTCAGGCATACGTCCTGCTGTTAACGCCGGTATTTCAGTATCTCGTGTTGGTGGTGCTGCACAAACTAAAATCATCAAGAAACTTGGTGGTGGTATTCGTTTAGCATTGGCTCAATACGCTGAATTAGCAGCTTTCGCTCAATTCGCATCTGATTTAGATGACGCGACTCGTGCTCAATTAGAGCATGGACAACGCGTAACAGAATTAATGAAGCAGAAGCAATACAGCCCATTATCAATTGCAGAAACAGCAGTATCATTATTTGCTGCTGAAAAAGGTTTCTTAAACGACGTTGCTATAAACAAAGTTGTTGATTTTGAAGAAGCTCTACATGCATATATGAGTAATGAGCAAGCTGCGTTGATGGCTACTATCAACGAAAAGGGTGATTACAATAAAGATATCGAAGCTAGTTTGACTAAGGCACTTGAAAATTTCAAGTCTACTCAAACTTGGTAATCAGTCTTTAATTAAGTAACCTTTTCGGAGAAGAGTCATGGCCGTTGGTAAAGAAATAAAAACCAAGATTGCGAGTGTTAAAAACACTCAAAAGATCACAAGCGCTATGGAAATGGTAGCTGCCAGTAAAATGCGTAAAGCGCAGGAAGGCATGGCAGCCTCTCGTCCATATGCGACAAATATACGAAATGTGATCGGTCATATTGCGCTTGGTAACTTAGAATATCGTCATCCATATATGGAAGAACGTGAAACTAAGCGTGTTGGCTATATTGTCGTCTCAACCGACCGTGGTTTGTGTGGTGGCTTAAATATTAACTTATTTAAGAAAGTACTTGCTGATGCTGCTGAAAAGCAAGCATCAGGTGCTGAAGTTGAATTTGGTGTTGTAGGCTCAAAAGCTACATCATTTTTTAACAACATGGGCGCTAAAGTATCTGCACAAATATCGGGCTTAGGCGATTCCCCTTCACTTACTGACTTAGTTGGTAGTGTTGCGGTAATGCTTAAAGCTTATGATAACGGTGAAATTGATAAGCTATACGTTGTGTATAACAAATTTGTTAATACTATGACGCAAGACGCGACAATTGATCAATTGTTACCTCTACCTAAATCTGATGACGAAGAAATTAGTCATCGTTGGGATTATATCTACGAACCTGATGCTAACTCATTGTTAGATAAGTTGTTAGTTCGTTATATCGAATCTCAAGTATACCAAGGTGTTGTTGAAAACATAGCTTGTGAGCAAGCTGCCCGTATGGTTGCGATGAAAGCCGCAACAGATAATGCTGGTGATTTAATCGACGATCTACAATTGGTATACAACAAAGCGCGTCAAGCGGCAATCACTCAAGAATTGGGTGAGATTGTTGCTGGTGCAGCTGCGGTAGGGTAAGCAGATAATTCAGAAATGAATAAATCTGAAACAATTTTCGTAATTTAACGACAAGTTAGCCTAAGCGAAGCTGGGCTAACTTAAATTAAGAGGAATAAACATGAGTACAGGTAAAGTCGTCCAAATAATTGGCGCAGTTGTGGATGTTGAATTTCCACAAGATGCCGTACCTCAGGTATATGACGCATTAACTATAACTGAAGGTGACCTAAACGGTTTAGTACTTGAAGTGCAACAGCAGCTTGGTGGCGGCGTTGTGCGTACTATTGCAATGGGTACATCTGACGGTTTGCGTCGTGGTCTGAATGTAGTAAATACAGGTCAAGGAATCCAAGTACCAGTTGGTGTTGAGACATTAGGTCGCATCATGAACGTACTAGGTGAGCCAATTGATGAAGCTGGTCCTATCGGCGAAAAAGACCGTTGGTCTATTCACCGTGAAGCACCTGCTTATGCTGAACAATCAATGTCTAACGAATTGTTAGAAACTGGTATCAAAGTAATCGATTTAGTTTGTCCATTCGCTAAGGGTGGTAAAGTTGGTCTTTTCGGTGGTGCTGGTGTTGGTAAAACAGTAAACATGATGGAACTTATCCGTAACATCGCAATCGAGCACAGTGGTTACTCAGTATTTGCTGGTGTTGGTGAGCGTACACGTGAAGGTAACGATTTCTATCACGAAATGAATGATTCTAATGTACTTGATAAAGTATCATTAGTTTACGGCCAAATGAACGAGCCTCCAGGAAACCGTTTACGTGTTGCCTTTACTGGTTTGACTATGGCTGAAAAATTCCGTGACGAAGGTCGTGACGTATTATTCTTTGTTGATAATATCTATCGTTATACTCTTGCGGGTACTGAAGTTTCTGCACTTCTTGGACGTATGCCATCAGCGGTTGGTTATCAACCAACACTTGCTGAAGAAATGGGTGTGTTACAAGAACGTATTACTTCGACTAACAAAGGTTCAATCACTTCAATCCAAGCGGTATACGTACCAGCAGATGATTTAACTGACCCTAGCCCTGCAACTACTTTTGCTCACTTAGATGCAACTGTTGTATTAAGTCGTGATATTGCTTCGCAAGGTATTTACCCTGCGATTGACCCACTAGATTCATCTTCACGTCAACTAGATCCATTAGTAGTTGGTACTGAACATTATGAAACTGCTCGTGGCGTTCAAACAGTATTGCAACGTTACAAAGAACTGAAAGATATCATCGCCATCTTAGGTATGGATGAGTTATCTGAAGAAGATAAGCAAACTGTATCTCGCGCACGTAAGATTCAGCGTTACTTATCTCAACCGTTCTTCGTTGCTGAAGTATTTACTGGTTCTCCTGGTAAATATGTATCATTAAAAGACACCATTGCTGGCTTTAAAGGCATTTTAGCTGGTGAATACGATGATATGCCTGAGCAAGCGTTCTACATGGTTGGTGGTATTGAAGAAGCCATCGAGAAAGCGAACAAGATGTAATCATCTGGTAATTCCCTGCAGCAAAAGCGGTAGGGAATTACATGAATAGAGGTCGAGTCAAATGGCATTATTAACTGTTAATCTTAATGTAGTAAGTGCAGAAGAAAGCTTATTTTCTGGCAGCATTAAATCATTACAGATCACAGGTAGTGAAGGTGAATTAGGTATTATGCCTGGTCACGCACCTTTACTGACCTCACTAAAGCCTGGTATGGCACTTATCACTAAACAAGATGATACTGAAGAAGTTATCTATCTTTCAGGTGGTATGTTAGAAGTTCAGCCAAATAACGTAATCGTGTTAGCAGATGTTGCAACACGTGCCGCGGACTTGGATGAAGAAGCCGCTCTTGCAGCTAAACAACGTGCAGAAGAAAACATGAACGCCCATGGCGGAGATGTTGATTATGCTGCTGTTGCTGCTGAGTTAGCTCGTGCTGTAGCGCAATTACGCGTTATTCAAGCGACTACCAAGAAAAGCTAATATTTAGTTTAACTAAATATATCTACAGGTTTAGTGACTTCTGATGAAGAAGTAAACACAGATACCGATTTTGAAAGCCGCTTTACTTTTAGTAAAGTGGCTTTTTTGTGTCTGCAGTAAAATTGAATGCTTTCTATGAAAGGAATAAAAGTAGCTTAGGAAAGTATTAACTTATTAGCGGCATTAATTTTGGTATATCTAAGTGATGTTTTAACGCAAAATTATCGAAAGCTGACCATTGCTCAATAGCCAGTGACCTCAAATGATTATTACCCTTTGAATCATTTGTATTATCTAAATACCATAAGCCATTAATAAAAAAGCTATAAAGAAGATAGTAAGTTATTAACGTCTGGTTAGGTCTGTAATTTGATACTAAACCTGTATAGCAAGTGAGAATATTATCTACAAGGTGAGTGGGGATATTATTGACGGCAATAAACATTGATAGATCGAATTCTACCGGTGCTAAATGACTGCATTCGAAATCTATTAGCCAGGGCTGTTGAGTTTTATCAAATAGAATATTGCTGTAATTAATATCACCATGGCAAAGAACGTTTTCAGTGCCTGAGAGCTTCTGTTCTGCCTCTATTTTTGAAGTCAGTATGTCAGTAATATCGGCTAAGATAGTTCTCTGTCGTGATGGCAAAGAAACAGGATTAGTGAATAAGCGCTGCACTGATTTTAACGTATCTAAATTGGAGATAGCCCCTGTTTTTAGTTGTGGTAATAACTGATGCAGCTTAGCCATAAGCGTCAGACTAGTTGTGATACATTTGTCAGTACGAAACTCAGCTTTATCCACTGTTATACTGTCAATATACTCAGTAACTAACCAAGTCTCATCGTAGTAGATAACTTTGGGACTTAGTCCATGTTTCGCCGAAAGACGGCTAGAGACAACCTCTTCTTCTGCTGTCTCATTATTTAATTTCTTAACAAAGTAACTCTGTGAGCTTGTTGTTACTTTACTGCAGGTATGACTCATGCCATCAACTAACATTGAAACATCTAGGACCTCTGCAAAACATGATAGAGATTTGAGAGCATTAAGTTCTGAGGAGGTAAGCGACATTAGATTATCAAGGGTTAGTGATAGGAGAAGATTGTAAATTTATTGAAGACACTTGATAAATTTTCAACCATTTAAGATAACCGTAACCAGCAACTACGACGAATACTACAAATAAAACGGTAGTCGGAATTAGGCCTTTTTCAATATATAAATAGATAGAAGCTAAATCGATGACAATCCAGTAAAGCCAGTTTTCTAGTACTTTTTTCGCCACTAAATAGGTTGCAAATACCGCATAAACTGTAGTGAAAGTGTCTAAGTAAGGGAAGTGTGCCGGTGAATAGTTATCCATAAGGTAACCTAATCCAAGCGCAAGTAACGCCAAAGCAAAACAAACCTTAATATGCCAAGTCAGTTGCCAGCTAACTATTGTTAATTGAACGCTTTCATTCTGATTATTATTAGATTGTTTAGACCACTGCCAATAACCATACACTGCCATAAATAGGTAATACGCATTCAAGGCGCTATCCATTAATAATAGAACATCATAAAAAATAACCGTGTATAACGCAGTGCTAATAAATGCTGCAGGCCAACACCATCTAGAGCCTTTAGCCGCTAAGATTACATAAGCTATTGAAAGAAGCATGGCAAGGAGCTCAAGCCACGGTAGCTGTTGAAAATACGCCGACACACTGTTTAGTATTTCAGTCATTAACTTTCTGCTTCAACTTGTGAACGATCACCATTAATAAATTTGCAAACAAAAACCGCAGCGCCAGTTGTTTTATGAACGTGTTTAATTTCAGCCATTACATGGCTCACAGCAAGATCATAATCACCAAATACTTGCGTGCTCATACCATTGGTTATTACTTGTAAACCTTCTACACCTCGCAGACGCTTTATAAATGCCCAAATTTCAGTTTTATACTGCTCTTCTGCTAGTGGGTATAAGCTTAGTTCGATTGATATTTTCATATGTTACCTTTACAAAAAGTTTGTCAAATGTCTTAAGGAGAGGAGAGCTCCCTAAGACATTATTAATAATACTTAAAATTGATAATCTAAACTAGCACCAAAAACTAAGGGCTCAGATAGCTGGGTGTATTGCTTAGGCGTGTAACCATCACGAGGATCGTTAGGAAAGTAGAAACCTCGGTTGGCATAATCTTCATTTGCTAGATTACGTCCCCATACTTTAATTTGCCAATTATCTTGTAAATAACTAATAGAGGCATTTAATAATACTACCGCTTCGGATTTGATATCATTTTCTGGGATTGGCTCATAGATTCCTGAATCTTTTACGTACTCATAATAACGGGTATCAGAGAAATAAAACTCATCTTTACCATCAACTGAGATATTAAATAGCCATTCATCTGTCGGTTGATAATTGATACCAATATTAAACTGATAATTTGGTGCGTGTGCTTGTTCTTCACCTGTTAGTGAATTGCCATCAGCATCAACAAACTCGTCAAACTCAGTGTTAAGTAGACCTATTGAACCATAAATATTGACATAATCACTGATAGTCCAAGCTGACTCTATTTCTGCACCATAGTTACTGCCAGAGGTAGCATTACCTAAATAGCTAATAAACTCAGAACTACCATCCTCACGGAGAATATTTTTTGAGCTTTTAACTTGCATATCGGTCCGATCCATATAAAACACAGAGCTACGAATGTAAACACTATTGTCTAATAAAGACACTTTATAACCCAGTTCATAGTTCATCAAATACTCAGGTTCAAAAGTACGTAAATCATCGGGTAAAGTACCATCGGTATTATTACCGCCAGCTTTATAGCCGCGATTGATTGAGGCATACCATAAGCTATCTTGGGTTTGCTGGTAACTTAGTACTAACTTACCGCCAAGCATTGTATCGTTGATACTGTCTTTATAAAGATCTGAATTGTCATAGTCAGCACTGCGGTTTTCAATACGTAAACCTGAAATCAACGACCATTGTTCAGTTAATCGAGTATCTAGTTGCCCATAAATAGCCATACTTTTACTTCTGTTGGTTGAAGTAAAGTCACCATTGGCATAAGTGTATTGACGTAAAAGATCTTCATCGTCTTGTTTATAGAAAATACCAGCAACCCAAGCGGTACTGCCATTAAAAATTTCTTGACCTTGATTAGATATCGCGCGTAATTCAGTGGTTAACACCGCTTTATCGCGATAATAATGGTCGGTAGAGGTGTATTCCCAGTATGCATAATCAGGGTTTTCAATGACATCGGGGTCCGATATGCCTACATAGGCCCAATCTTCATCATAACCGTAGGCTAAATCTGAGTCAGCATTACTAACAATGGCTAGTATTGTCGCACTCTCAAAACCTTGATAAGTAAACTTTGCTGAGAAAGCAGCCGTTTCTTGTTGATCAAATCCAGGTTCATCAGAATAGGTCTCCCTGTTATTATCCAATGAATAAGCATCGTAACCATTGTCAAAATCGAAGTAATAACCAGCAAGATCAATAGTAAGGTTGTTGCTCGCTTCGATAGCTAACTTACCGCGGATGGTTAATTCATCACGATTGTTGGTATCATCGCGCTGTAAATGGACATTTTCAATATAGCCATCACTAGTGCTTTGATTAACAGCTAAGCGATACTTTACCGAGTCAGTAGCAGGACCAGATAAGGCAATACCCATATCGTAAGAATTATAATTACCAATACCTAGTTGAACAGCACCTTCAAAGTCTTCTGTTGGTTCGTTGGTGGTAACGTTAATCATACCGGCAATAGCATTTGCGCCAAAGCGTGTACCTTGTGGACCACGGAAGATTTCGGCTTGTTTCACATCAAATAATGAAGCTACACTTCCTATACCCGTGAAGTCTACCTCATCAATGATAACGCCTACCGATGGGTTAATTGGTTCTTGGAATTGGCTACGTTCACCTATACCGCGAATTTGATAATAACGCGCACGTTGTGAACCGCTGGCGAAGTTAACATTAGGGCTAACCGCAATTAATTCTTCAAGATGTTTTGCGTTTCGCTGCTTAATGTCAATATCAGTTAATACCGACATTGACGTTGGTGCATTTTGCAGACTTTGCTGGCGAAAATCACTGGTAACTGTGATGGTTTCAAGGTTTTTTTTGTTGTTAGTGTCATTAGTCGTTTGCTCTTCAGCTGAAGCGGCAACGTTAAATAGACATGCAGTGATAGCTATACAAGTAGTAGATTTGGAGAAAGTCATAATATCTCATCAAAAAAATAAAAAGTAAGAGCGTGTGCAAGTAGGATAATTTTGATGAATTTTTTAGATTTATCTACAATACCAATTCCATTAGTATATTAACTATTCAGCGAGAATTAAAAGGTTTATTAGGCAAGGCATTGATTGCAGAGAATGGTTATTCAGGAGAATATGCTCCTGCATTCTCTAATAAGCTACATCCTTGTAGCGTCCTTATCGCAATCAATAACGCTGCATAGAAGCCTTTACCTTTTATTAGGTACTCGCCTTTGGGAGCTAGTTAGGAAAGTGATAACGGCACGAATTTATTTGATTTAGAATGGCTAAACTTTCACAAATTCTATTTGTTCTAACTTCCCTAGGGTAGCTCTGACTAGGTAATATTTAAATGGACTTGGTATCCACCATCCCTATGCCAAAAAATTAAGTAAATTAATTTTCTGCCCAGGTTCAAAGAGTATATTTCTCAGCGACTAATCAGTTAAAAAAAGCTTAAATGACAGTGCACCCCTTGGTTCCCCGCCATTCTAGCAAATAATTACACTATAATCTTTTTATTGTTAGGTACCTTAGGTATATTGGGGAATCCACATTGTGGTAACGTCTTATAATGCTAATTGGACTCATGTATAAATCCAATTGGTATAAAACAAAAGTAGCGAGTGTTTATGTTTCCTAATTGGCAATTAGTGCTGTTAAGTTTGGCTTATATTAGTCTATTGTTTTTAATTGCTTTTCTAGGTGACCGATACCGACATCAGTTGGCGAGAAAGGGACAGAGCGTTATTTATGCGCTGACCTTAGGGGTTTACTGTACCTCTTGGAGTTTCTTGGGAACAACAGGGCAAGCATCAACTAATCTACTGTCTCACTTACCCATTTATTTAGGGCCCATTCTATTATTCGTTTTTGCTTGGCCATTTATCCAACGCATTATTCGCGTTAGTTTAAAGCTACATTTAACCTCTATTGCTGATCTCTTGGCTGCTCGGTTTGGTAAGTCACACAATCTCGCTATTATGGTCACAATCGTTGCTCTTGTCGGTACCATGCCTTATATCGCTTTGCAGCTCAAAGCGATGGTGTATTCCTTTCAACAACTTCAAATAGATCAAAGTTTAAATAGTTGGCATATTGGTTTAGTTGTTAGTCTCGTTTTAGCGGTATTTACGGTTCTATTTGGTATTAGACATATAGACGTTACTGAGCGACATCCTGGCGTGATGCTGGCCATTGCCTTTGAATCTTTGGTAAAAATCTCAGCTTTCTTAGCCGTAGGTATTTTTGTTTGTTTTGTCTTATATGATTCTCCAGCAGATATTTGGCAACAAGCTAATGCTAATGAATTACTAGAGCAGCAATTAACGATAGACAATGTTACCTCTATGTTTGCTCTGTTGGTTATTGTTATGGCGGCTTTCTTGTCTTTGCCAAGGCAATTTCAGGTTATGGTCGTTGAACTGAAAGATCAAAGGGATACATGGTTAAGTCGTCGAGTTTTCCCGCTATACATCTTAGTTTTTGCCTTTTTTGCTGTGCCACTCGGTTTAGCCGGTCAAATGCTACTTGGTAATACTGTGCCTTCAGATACGTATGTACTCTTCTTGCCTGATGTCACTCAGCAAACGTGGTTGACCCTATTTGCCTTTTTAGGTGCTGTTTCAGCAGCAAGTTCTATGGTTGTTATTTCTGCGATTGCCTTAAGTACTATGTTGAGTAATGAAATTGTTTTCCCACTACTTTATCGTCGTCAAAAAGTAGCACAAACCGATTATGATAATTTTCGCAAACGTTTGTTAAATATTAGAAAATTCTTAGCTTTGTTCGTTATCTTGTTAGGTTATGGTGTTTTTATCATGGCTTCTCCAGATACACTCTCTTCATTAGGCGAAGTGGCCTTTGGCGCTTTCGCGCAATTAACACCAGCCCTAATCGCTGCTTTTTATTGGCGTCGGGCTAGTTTAATGGGCGTTTATGCAGGAATTTTGGTTGGTTTTATTCTGTGGTTAACGCTTAACTTTTTACCTCAATTTGGTTTATACGCTTCACCTTTTGCCGAGGGCTTTTTACCTGTTAAATCCACGGCAACCTTATTCAGTTTAGGCGCCAATATTATTGTAATGTGGGCCTTGTCTCAAATCAGCAGACAGAGCGTGCAAGAGCGAGTACAAGCATCATTGTTTTTAGAGTGGCAATCACCTAAATTATTAAAAGTAGAGAAAAAAAGACAGCTTGATGTACGAGAGTTAGAACTATTAGCTTCACGTTTTGTTGGTTTGGAAAAAGCCCATGCCAATTTCAATTCTTTCTTATCGACGCATGATAAGAAAGAACTAGGAAATGTTATTTATAATCAACAGCTTATTCAGCATACTGAGAATACTCTAGCAACTGTTATGGGCTCGTCTTCTGCGCGATTAGTACTTTCTTCTGCCTTGGATGGTCGTGATATTGCGCTTGAAGAATTGGCAGTACTCGTTGAAGATGCATCGAGTCAGCGGCAAGAGTTTTCTCAAAATTTACTGCAAAGTGCGATTGAGAACGCCAGTGAAGGTATTTCGATTGTTGATGATGAATTACGCTTAGTTGCCTGGAACAAAAAATACTTAGACTTATTCGAATACCCTGCTGAGTTGGTCTATATGGGGAGTCCTATATCAGCACTGATTCGTCATAATGTTCAACGCGGTTTATGTGGCTCTGGTGATATAGATTCCCAGGTAGAACGTCGTTTAGATTTTTTGCGCAAAGGCAGTCCACATAGCTCCGAGCGTCAACAAATCAGTGGTCAAACTATTCGCATTGAAGGTAATCCGCTGCCTGGCGGCGGCTTTGTTATGTTGTTTTCTGATATCACGGCGTATAGACAAGCAGAACAAGTACTCAAAGAAGCAAATCTTGATCTTGAAACTCGTGTTTATGAGCGTACGCTAACCCTAGCTAAAACAAATGAAGCGCTGGCGAAAGCACATGAAAAAGCAGAACAAGCGCATTTGAAAAAAAGTCAGTATTTGAATGCCTGTAGCCATGATTTAATGCAACCGCTTGAAGCGGCGAGATTATTTACTTCAGCCTTGTCAGAGCAAAATAATTTAACTACGGTTCAGCAAAGGCAAGTCGAGAACATAGATCGATCTCTTAAAGCCGCCAATGATTTATTAGCCGATTTAGCTGAAATTGCCCGATTAGAAAGTGGCAATATCAAAGCTAATATTACCGCTTTTGCACTGAATGAATTATTTGAAGATTTAGCGCAAGAATTTTCTGCTCTTGCTATCGAGAAGTCAGTAGAATTCCGTTTGGCAGTGAGTAAAGTATGGGTTAAGTCAGATCGCCATTTATTAAGACGTATCATTCAAAACCTTGTTGGTAATGCCTTTAGGTATGCAAGCCCAGGTAAAGTTTTATTGGGCGCTCGAGTTTTTAATAACCAAGTAATCATTCAAATTTTAGATAATGGCCCCGGTATTCCTGTAGAGAAGCAGGTGGTGGTATTTGAACAATTTACTCAACTTAATACACCGAATAATCAAGCAGGAAGAGGCTTAGGTTTAGGGCTGAATATCACGCAAAGTTTAGCGCAATTATTGGGACACACGTTAAGTTTACAATCAAAAACCATGCAAGGTTGTAAGTTTTCTGTGCAAGTAGATCAAGCTGAACCTGTTATACAAAGCAGAATTAATAGTCCGAGCTTTAATGTTGCTTTAAAAGACATCACCGTCTTATGTATTGATAATGACCCCGATGTTCTTAGTGGTATGGTTGAGCTACTTTCTGCGTGGCAATGTAATATTCTTGCGGCTGATTCTCGAGAAACAGCTTTAGAGGAGTTTGCAAACCACAGTAATGAAATTGACATATTGTTAGTCGACTATCAATTGGGTTACCAATCGGATGATCCCAATGGCAAACAAGTTGATGGTTTAACGTTAATTAATGATTTACGAAGTCAATGTCATCATTCATTACCCGCTATATTAATCACAGCAACAACTGAATCTGGCATTGAAGAGAAAGCTAAAAGTATGGATGTGGGATATATGCGAAAACTAGTTAAACCCGCAGCATTAAGAGCGATGATGAGCGCTACGCTCGCTAAGAAATTACAAGCAGATTATGTCGGCTATAGTTAATACAAATATGATGAAATAAAAGCTGTTACATATTATGTAACAGCTTTTTTTTTGCCCTTGCACTTGGCTATGTTATACATATTAGTTGTTATTTAAGGCGTGAGATTAAACTGAAATTAGAAACACCTTTCCGGAAGGAACTCTATTTGTTTTTAATGTTCTAAACACATCAACAATGTTTAAAGAACATCATTACATCTTTGCACACTGTCTTGAAATGTATCCTCCAGAAGATAATCATGACTTATGATATGGAACTCACTAAATGAAGCTCAAACTATGAAAACCTCTTTATTGAACAACAAGAGGGCCTTGTTGGCTCTATTTGCTACCCTTAGTTGTGTAGTGTCTTCACACGCATTAGCAAAAAAAACAAAAGCGGTTGAATTCAATGAAATTATGATTAGTTCACCGTATAAACTCACACAAGAAATCATTGCAGCAGATATTCTTGTGAGTAAAGGCAAGGAACTTGTAACTTTTTCTATTGATGATCAGCGTAATCGTTGGTTAATGATTTATCAGTTAGACCAGGCTGCCAATCAATATGTTATTGCGGAAAAAGCAATTGTGCCCAACGAGTTTTACCGCTTTGATTTGAGTAAAAAAAAGGGGGCGAGCAAGCAAAATCTTTATTTCCTCTCTACTGACTCTTTATTTTATTATCAAGATAATAAATTTAAACGACTGGCAAAAATTGAGTCGCTTTATATTCAAGAGCAAGCTGACTTTATTAGCCGAGGCGACTTTATTCAAGATTTAAATAATGATGATTTTGATGATGTCATCATTGCAGACTTTAATAAAACTCATGTTTTTATAGGGCAGGGATTGAATACTTTTGCTAAGCAAACACTGCCAATAAAACCCAATGTCCGAGTATTATCTGCAGGAGCAAGTTACACCGAAACCAAGTTATATTTTAGTGATGTTAACTTTGATGATAAAACAGATATTTTAGTGGTGGGCGATGGTGAAATGCTTGTTTATTCACAATATGGAGCGAGTCATTTTGCTAAAGAAGCAACACGTATAGCGATCAATAAAGCAATCAGTGGTACTGAATGGTGGAATAAGCGTGATGAAAGCGGTGAACAATTAGATCAAAGTGACTTAGAATATAGGAAGATTGAAGAGCTGCGAGATGTTAATGCTGATGGTATGACTGATATGGTAGTGCGCTATACCAAAACTTCAGGTGTGCTTGACCGTGTAAACGATTATGAAATCTTTCTTGGTAATCAAAGCCAAGGTACTCTGAGTTATGCAAATGAGGCCAATAGTGTTATTCATGCAGAAGGTACATTAACGGGTCTAGAGTTTGTTGATATTAATAATGATGACAAACTTGAGGTATTGCTCGCAGGCTTTGATATTGGCCTATCGCAAATCATTGGTGCTTTAGTTACCGGTGGTATTGATCAAGATGTTTATGTCTTCAAAATGAATAAACAAGACAAATTTCCAACTCGGCCGGCGATTAAAAAAGGGGTAGAACTCACCTTTAGCTTATCTTCAGGGCAAAGTGGCAGTGCAATTGTTAAGTTAGCAGACTTAAACGGGGATGGTTTGAAAGAGCTTATTCTGTCGAATGACGATGATGAGTTGAAAATATATTTAGGTATAAAACCTAATAAAAAGAAAAAATCATTTAAAAAACGTAGTGTCAGTTACGATACTCAGTTACCAAAAGACGGTAACCTGGTGATGGTTGAAGATTTAAATGGTGATGGTAAAGACGATTTGTTGATGAAATTCTCTCGTCTTGATGGTGAAGATAAAGCTAAACAATTTAAAGTGCTCTTTTCTCAGTAAGTCCATGTGATAATACCAAACTAGTGGTACTAACGTAGTGAATTAATAATGAAACAAGCCATTTGTGGTTATCATCAAGATGAAGAAAACCATTGGGTGGCACAACTTGTTTGTGGACACTTTCAACATGTTAGGCACAAGCCCCCTTTTATGAATCGACCTTGGGTTACTTCACTCAAGGGACGTCAAGGTATGTTGGGCCGACTGTTGAACTGTAAGAAGTGCGATGAAGCGGCGCCTAAGGATAAGCGATAAAGCAAATCTAGGAGCTTGTTGAGTGTCTTTGATTTATAACAACCCAACAGCCCTTAATATTATTTATAACGAGTTTGCCTTTGACCACAGAGAATCTGCCGCTTGATATTGCCCTTGTTTACTATGGACTTGTGCAAATGCTTGTAAATCCTGACGATCATATTGCGTACCATACTCCTCATGCTCTAGCTTTAATAGGCTACCAAAAGCTTTTTCTGCCATAGAGTATTGTTCACTTTTCATCGCTAAGTGACCTAAACAACTTAGCCATTTACCGCTATGGATATCCTTATGGAGTTGTTTCTGTACTATTGCAATTAATTCATCGGCTCGTTTAATCGGTAAATTACGAACTTGCTTTAAAAAATCGCTACTTGGTGATTTTTTAAAAATCGGAACCAATAACTTATTTAATGGTTCAATGATTTCGTTTTCGGCTAATACTTTACAGTAAGCAAACAATACCGTTTCTCGTTGTTTAACTTTACGATTCAGGCCATTCCAATTATCGTGCAATGCTTTGCTATCATGCTGTTTGATACTTTCATTAAAGCTACCGTAATATCCGAGTCGCTCCCACCTTTGAACCGTATCTTCGGTGATTGTCTTTTCTTTCCGCGCTGCGGGCATATACTGTAAGGCGCTTGCAAAACGTTGCTCAATAATACATAAATCAATTTCAAGCGCTAATAAGCGAGCGTCATGGCCAATTTGTTTGTGATTTTCATCAATTAAGGCACGGGCTTTTGCGTAGGTTTCTGACTTATCTTGGTTCATTAATAGCTTAATGTTAACAATGACACTTTCTAAACCAACGTCTTTAAGTTTAATTGTTTCTTTTTCAAGCAAAGCTAAATAGTGATTGGTATTACTGTTTAGGTCTAACTTAGCAGATGCCGAAGCAGCAAGTAGGTAAGCACTCTGTTTTCTTTTCGAAGGAATCGCACTTTTAGCAAATAACGTCTCTGCTTGGCTATAATCCTCTAGCATATAAGCGGCAAGACCTTTATTGAAGTTGGCAATACCACGACGCTGTCCGGCGAAAGCTATCTTATTCCAGGTACCAAAACTAAAATTTAAACCACCGCGCAATATTTTTAAACTGAAAATGAGCGCAATGAAGAGTAGCGTCAACATAATACCAGCTGATAATACGGTTAATTCAATGGTGGTATTACCCATAGCAATAAGAATGTAACCCTTTTCATCAATTAAAAAAGGGCTTATTGCCATTACGCTGAAAAATATAATCAAGGCAATGATAATGCGGATCATAACTGACCTCCACTCACTTCTTCACTTGTAGGACTATCTTTTGTTTCGGATGTAGGTTCAATCATTTGTTTTTTAGCTGGCACCACTTTAGTCTTCTCGGGCTCAGGTTTTTGCGGTTGAACGCCTCGTTTTGTATCTTGCAGTAAACGTTTTATTGCTGCTAATGAGCGCAAATCACTTGGGTAGTCATAATAAATGGTTTGTTGCTTGAGTTGCTCTATCGATTGATAGAATCGTTCGTTTACCGGCAAGCTCATATCGAAGAATTCATTTAACCACTGCTGAATATCAAGCAAGGTCTGTTGGTATATTTCTTCTTTTTGTTCGCTGGCAGCCCATTGCACAAGTTGTATTTTTAGACTCAAGTTTTGTTTTAAATGTTGCTGTTGATCTGGCGCCATTAAAGGTTCGACCATTCCTGTTCTTCTGCGCACAGTGATGAAGTCGTTGAGGAACTTATGCCAGGTTTTGGCTAAGTTTTCTTGCCAATCACCGATATTATCAGACAAAGCAAGATCTTCTTTTGTTTGGTCAAGTGCTTCCGCTAAATCTACGCCCGCCAGCATTAAGGTTGGTACCTGTTTGTTAAGGGCCATCAAGGTCAAAATAGCGTCTTGATTTTGTAAGGTTGGCATTAATGCCAAGCTTTCAATATCTTCATTAATCAATGCACGAACAGGTAAGAATTTAGGCTGGTTTAACTCTTTTAGACGATTGTCAGCATCACGCAATAAGCTAATAGCCGCTTTAGTATCTCGCTCTAACCACATGGTACGAGCCGCTACGCGAACTAGGTATTCTGCTTCATGTATTAACCAATCGTTAGGTTGGCGCAAGCTCATCTTTTGCTCTAACTGGCTTATGTGGGCCGTTAATTGCTGTAGTTGAGTATCACTATCAGAATGTGCTTTTTTAGCACTTTCTTGCGATTGGCTAGTCGCTCTATTTTGTTGTTGTAACTGGCGGTTAAATTCAGCAGTTAAGCTGCTTTTTAGCTCAGACTGCCCCTGTTCAATTGCTCGCTGATTTTGTTGATTCAACGTTAAAAGCTGGGCACTACTTTGTTGCTGCTGCCAAAGGTAATGGCCAATGGACGCAAAAATACTCACAGTGGCAATAACTAATGCAATAGTCGCTGTTTTATTAGAAGGCTTATCTTCTGCAACCTTAGCGTTTGATGGGGAAGGTTTTTTCGTCGCGGTATTAGCCGCTGACTTTTTAGGCTCAGATTTTGAAATAGCAGCTTTTTTAGTCTCAGCATTATCATTTTCTGTTGCTGAAGCTTTAGTGGTACTTGTATCAGGTGAGAGTGTAGCGGCCTCTTTTTTCTCGGTGTCGCTATTATCCGATAGTTTGTTTTTAGAGACTTCATTATCCGACATAATTCTATATTCCATCGTTGTTTACTATTGTAAATAGGCTTACGAACAAGAAAGAGCTTGCAACGTATTACACAGTATTTGGGAGCTAGCGCTATGGGTATTAACGACCCGTGTTAAGCCTAAATCTTTGGCATTTTTTTCAATACGATCACTGACCACTACCCACAAACATTGTGATTGCCAATAATCATCTATGTCTTTAGTTGCACTGGCTAGGTACTTGAGTAGTGCTATTAATATATCGTTACTAGTAACGACAATACAGTTAATTTTTTGTGCTCGCCATTGCTCAGCGATATTTATCGTTAATGTTCGCCATACACGTCGATAACTTTCGATGTATTGAACTTCAGCGCCGCGTTGCTTTAAAGTGTTAGCTATATGCTCTCGGCCACCATTGCCACGAAAGATTATTATCCTTTTACCTTTAACTTTAGACAACTGTGGCAGTTTAAGTAAACCTTCACTGTGCTCTTGTGTTGGAGGAGGCGATATAGTGGTAGTAATTCCGATTGCTTGTAATGCTTTTTTTGTAGCATTGCCAACAGCGAAAATTCTTTGTGATAAGTTATTGGACAGTGAATAGCTGGCGTGAGCAAACTCAACAGCTGCAACACTAACAAAGATCAGGATATCTGCGTTTTCTAGCGCGGTAGCTATGTCGTGAGCGCTAGCATTCTTTTGATAATCAAATAGGGTTTGGCTGGTATTAACTATGCCTTGTTGATCGAGTAACAAGGTGAGTTGCTGAGCTTTAGCTTTAGGCCGAGTAATTAGGACCTTTAGTGGTTTCTTTGGCATAAGTAAAACCTGCTCATTTATAGGTGTCTCAAGTGGGGTCACTTGAGACATTTTTTTGGCAGGTTTAGCTATTTTTGAGATCATTTTCTGAATAAACTTGCTGTAAAATTTTATCTGCACCTCGGCTTAGTAGCTCTTGAGCGAGTTTATTTCCGAGCGCTTCACCTTCTTCAACAGGACCAGTGATTTCACTTTCGATCATTTCACTACCATCGACAGCACCAACTAATCCACGTAGATGGATATTTTTGCCATCAGCAGAAATAACACCATAACTACCAATAGGTACCTGACAACCGCCTTCAAGTGCTTTATTCATCGCACGTTCTGCCAAAACACGAATACGAGTAGTACCACATTCTAATGGCGCTAATAGTGCTTTAATTGTTTCATCATCATTACGACATTCTATACCAACAGCACCTTGGCCATTTGCTGGAAGCATTTCTTCTGGTTCGATGAATTGTGCAATGCGCTCGCTCATTTTTAAACGAATTAGACCTGCAGCAGCTAGTATGATGGCGTCGTATTCACCTTCATCTAATTTTCTTAAACGGGTATTTACATTGCCGCGTAAATCACGAATGTCTAAATCAGGGCGGCTTGCTTTTAACTGACACTGACGGCGCAAGCTTGAAGTGCCTACAATAGCGCCTTGCGGTAAGTCGCTTAATGATTTTATGGTATTAGAAACAAAAGCATCACGTGGATCTTCACGAGGACAAATGACTTCTAACCCTAAGCCTTCAGGAAAATCGACAGGAACATCTTTCATTGAATGAACAGCAATATCAGCACGATCTTCGAGCATGGCGACTTCAAGTTCTTTAACAAATAAACCTTTACCACCAACTTTAGCTAAAGGCGTGTCTAAAATGATATCGCCTTTCGTTGTCATAGGTACTAATTCAA
>CAJXRC010000040.1 GCA_913058405.1 uncultured Colwellia sp.
CTAGTACGGTCTCGTGGGCTCTGAGATGTGTATAAGAGACAGGCTTAGGATGGTGTTAACCACCCAATAAATATTGAATTATAAGATATCAAAATAATATCTTATAAATTATCGTATACGGATTTACTCCGCTTGAACCTAGTCATTATCTATAACAACTAAGTTATATAACTTGATGACCCTTTAAGGTATTCAAAAAACCATTCAACTACCAATTTAAACTCAGGGATTAATTCAGAGCTTTTCCACCACTGTGTATTTTCTGCGCCGGTAAAAGCATCAACAAAAAATATTACAGCACTGATAATTAGTACGCCTCGTAGTGCACCAAAAACTAGGCCTAACACACGGTCTGTTCCGGAAAGGCCTGTTTTACTAACCAATTGCCCAATAAGGTAATTAATCAAAGCACCCAGTACTAAGGTTGAGATGAAAAGAATAGCGACAGCTGCGGCATTGCGCAAAAAGGGATCTGAGATGTTCGTTAACAAATTAGCAAGGTTTGCGTAAAAAGTACTGGCAATGAAGAAGGCACTGATCCAAATAACTAGAGATACTGCTTCTTTTGCAAAGCCACGTATTAAACTAACTAGTGTTGATACGCCTATAACGGCCAAAATGGCGTAATCTATCCAAACCATAACTTGAATGTCTCGTTGAGTTTATCTAAATTAGAGGCGCGCATTCTATCAGAATTAGCGAAATAATGCCTAGCATTTTATAAAAGTTCACTACTTATTTGGTTCAAAATACGCCACTTTGCCTTGGATTCCAGTAAGGCTCTTCAAAGCGGGGAGCTTTTTAACCATTGCCGTCTTTATTAATTCAGGTCCTATTATGACCTTAGTTAATGTACCTTGCTTAGTTTTGATTGGCTTTGTGAAGGCGATATACCCTTTAGCTTTTAATTTCTTTAATAATTGGGCAACGTTAGTTTTATCTTTAAAGCTGCCTAAATGAATAACCCAAGCTTCTTTGGCTACTGCTTTTTCTGGTAATATCGTCTTTGGTTTACTTGCTATTTTTACTGGTGGAGTCACTGCAGGTTTTGTTACTTTCTTTACGACTTGATTAGCTTTTTTCGTTGATTCGGAAGCTATTTTCTCAATAGGCGTTTCATCAATAGCTTGTTCATTGGAGATTGGTGTCACTTTTTGTCGGACTAGTTTTTCTTCAGGAAAAGGTTTATTCGTTAATTTACCCGAAAAAACCTCTGCTTTAGGAATGGCTTCAAAGTCATCTTGATGTGATTTTTTCTCTCCATCTAGTACGTCTGGTAAGAAAATAATAACCACGGCTGCAACAATAATAGTCCCGACAAGGCGATTTTGAAACGGTGTAGACAAGAGACACTCCTAATTAATACGACTTAACTAACCGATAGTTAGCTGAGTTCTAATTTTCGAAACAGTAAAAAATGAACCAAATACAAGAATCAAGTCAGACGAATTAGCCTGCTTATTTGCCATTTTAAATGCCTCATCAACATTGTCAAAACAATTAACTGAATTTGTAAATAACGCTAACTTACTTGCCATTGTTTCTTTTGTAGCAGCTCTTGGTACACTTAACGCACCGGTATACCAAAAATCGATATCATCTTTTAGTGATTCTAAACTTGCACTAATATCTTTATCGCCCAGCATGGCAACTACAGCATAAATATTTTGATAGTTAGCTTGCTCTTTTATCTGCTTAAGGTATCCAGCGAGGTAACGAGTCGCTTGGGGGTTATGACCAACATCAAGAATAACATCACACATGCCCTCCTGCGCAATTAACTCAGTGCGCCCTGCAACCTTCGTTTTCGAAATAACATCATTTACAAAGTCCGCGTTTAATGTCAGATCAAGCTTTTCTAACACCATTAGTGCCGTAGCGACATTATCACGTGGAATAAAAGTAGCATTGAGTCCTGTTAACTGGGTCTGTTTGGATTTCCAGTTCCAATGAGATTGAGCATTTTTAACGATAAAGTCTTGGTCTCGTAAAAATACTCTATCAGCTTGGTTTTTATGTAACTCGTGAGCATGATTTACCACTGAGTTGGGTACGTTAGTATCACCAATAACAATGTCTTGCTCTGATCGCATTATTCCTGCTTTTTCAAAACCAATAGTTTCTCTGTCATTGCCCAAAAAACTTTGATGATCAAGGTCTATTGTTGTAATAACCGCAATATCTGCATCAATGATATTGGTCGCATCCAATCGTCCACCAAGACCTACTTCGAGTATAATAAAACTCGGTCTAGTATCCATCAAGACAAGCAGTGCAGCTAAAGTAGTATACTCATAGTAACTAAGTGAAATATCTTCGCGAGCATCTTCAATAAGTTTAAATGCATCAATTAGTGCTTGGTCACCTATATCCTGTTTATTTATTCGAAGACGCTCATTAAAGTGTTCAATATGAGGAGAAGAATAAACAGCAACACCTTGCTTGGATTTACACGCTTCACTGTTGAGTAAAGCGTTTTCAATAAACGCACAGGTAGTGCCCTTACCGTTAGTGCCTGCAACCGTAATCACCTTAGCAAAACTCAAATCAATAGCTAAGCGTTCAGCGACTTTACCAACACGAGATAAACCAAGATCTATTTCAGTACTATGTAAGTTTTCTAAATAATAAAGCCACTGATCGAGATTAGTTAAATCTTGATAGTGGCTTGAATTGTATTTTGACATTAATTCATCAACAAGTGATTTGAGTTAAATAGACAAGAACGAATATTTGCTAATATTGCTTACGAAACAACGCTAACTTGACCCATAAACTTACCTAACATACGCGCTAAAGTCTCTTTCATTTCTCGGCGATCAACAATCATATCAATTGCGCCTTTTTCTAATAAAAACTCACTGCGTTGGAAGCCTTCTGGTAGTTTTTCTCTAACAGTTTGCTCGATAACACGTGGACCAGCAAAACCAATTAGTGCTTTTGGCTCAGCAACATTAATATCACCTAACATAGCCAAACTTGCTGATACACCACCCATTGTAGGATCGGTTAATACAGAAACGTAAGGAAGACCTTTTTCACTCATTTTAGCAAGCGCTGCACTTGTCTTTGCCATTTGCATTAGAGAGAATAGTGCTTCTTGCATACGGGCACCGCCACTTGCAGAGAAACAAATAAACGGAAGGTTATGCTCTAAACAATATTCAACACCCTTTACAAAACGAGCGCCAACAACAGAGGCCATAGAGCCACCTAGAAATGAAAATTCAAATGCAGCGGCAACAACTGGCATACCGTGCAATTCACCTTTCATAACAACAAGAGCATCTTTTTCACCGGTATTTTTTTGCGCTGCACTAAGACGATCTTTATAACGTTTAGAGTCTTTAAACTTTAAGATATCTTGTGCTTCAAATTCTTCACCTAATTCCATGCGGTTATTTTGGTCAAGAAAGCTATCAATACGTTTACGTGCACTGATACGCATATGGTGGTCACATTTAGGACACACTGAAATCTGGCGTTCTAATTCAGCTTTATAAAGTACGGCGTTACATGAAGTACATTTACTCCATACACCTTCAGGAATGCTACTTTTTTGCGTCGTTTTTGCTTTCGGGAGAATTTTTTCTATCCAGCTCATAATATTATTTTGGCCTGTTGCATCGAAATATCTGTCGGTTTATTGATGGAGACACTCCATCAAACTCTATTCTAAACCGCATATTAGACCATAGTATAACCTATTGAATATAGAAAAAACTGGTCTGCTCAGTAATTAGTTGTTATTTAGCTAAATTTTCCACCTATAAAAACAGAGGCCCTAAACGGCTTTTAGGTAAGTCAAAGCTCTCTGGATAATCAACATCAACAAAGTATAATCCCTCTGGTGGTGCTGTTACGCCAGCAACACAGCGGTTTTTAGCTAATAAAACCTCTTTCATCCAGTGTGTTGTTTCCTGCGATTGTCCGACGCGCATTAAGCTACCGACAATGTTTCGTACCATATGATGTAAGAAGGCATTTGCTTTGATATCAACAACAATATAATCACCCTGTCTTGTCACTCGACAGTATTTGATTGTACGAACCGCAGAATGCGATTGACAGTGTACCGTTCTATAGGAAGTAAAGTCATGTTGACCAATAAGGTAATCAGCACCCTGCTGCATAAGAGTTTCATCTAAGGCGTAGTGACAGTGACTAATACCATGACTCAAAATAGCAGAACGCAGTGGTTTATTATAAATTATATAACGATAGTTTCTAGCCGTTGCGCTAAAGCGAGCATGAAAATCTTCATCGACTTTCTTTACCCAGGCAACTGCTATATCAGAAGGTAAGTGAGTATTTACGCCTAAAGTCCAGGCTACATCTTTGCGTATTTTTGAAGTATCAAAATGAATCACTTGATTGGTTGCATTAACACCCGTATCAGTACGACCAGCACAAACGACTTCTATTTTTTCATCCGCAATTTTAGATAATGCTTTTTCTACTTTTTCTTGGACGGTGACAGCATTATTTTGGCGTTGCCAGCCACAATAATTTTTACCATCATACTCAATGCCTAACGCATAACGCATGCAATCCTACCTTTTAGTGGGGAGATTATTTTCGCTGCGCATTATCCTTCATTTTATGCAGTTAGGCTATTGCTTGTTAGTTTATCTTATAATGAATCTAAAAGTGCTTGAGCTTCAACTTGCTGAGTTGCATCTCCTTTAGAGATCACTTCTTGCAATATAACTTGAGCATTTTCTTCATCATTCATTTCAATATACATTTTTGCTAAATCTAGCTTACTCGACATTGAACCATCT
Source organism: uncultured Colwellia sp. (assembly GCA_913058405.1). GTDB lineage: Bacteria > Pseudomonadota > Gammaproteobacteria > Enterobacterales > Alteromonadaceae > Colwellia. The sequence continues at coordinate 4,785 of CAJXRC010000040.1, forward strand.
TTATCAACATCTATGCCACTATCATTTTGTGCAAATTGGCCTAAACCAACATCAATGTTGGTTTTTTCATAAGGCTCTGAAACATCGCCCTCATCTAAACTATCAGAAATCAAGTCATCTACAGAAAGGTAGTCCTCTGATTTCTCAACGTCTTGGGCACTTTGAATACTTTCTTCAATAAAGCTGTCGTCAAGTAAATCATCACCAACTTCATCTCCAAGACCACCATAGGTTAAATCAATATCATCTGACTCTATTGGAGTAGTCGCTGATTCTTCTTCAATGTTTGCTAGTAATTCATCAAAATCAACATTCGACAATTCTTCTATGACGTCTAATTCATCTACTTCTTCAAGCTTTTCTTCGCCTGAATCATCAATATCAGCTAATAGTTCAGCCAAAACATCTTCATCTGTAAAGTCAGGTGATAATTCGATTGCATCATCTAACCCCCTTTCAGCTTGATTTGATTCATCATCTAGCGAATCGTCAGCTAATAATTGACTTAATTCAGCCTCAGTAAAACCACCATCAACTTGAGTTTTAATCGTTTCATCAATTGGGGAATTAATTAAATCATCACCAACATCGTCTTTTTCATCTTCGTTGAAGCTTTTGTCTACTTCATCTTTACTAATGGTATCAGCAATTAGTGCATCAATATCTAGCTCATCATCTAACTTATCACTCACAGTGTTTGTTAGCGTTTCATCGGCTAATTCATTGGCGCTATCTTTAGCCATAATATCGGTAAAATCGGCAGTAAGAAAAGGTGTGACATATTCAGCTGTGAATGCGGAAATTTTAGCTTCATTCTCTGCTTTTTCATTCTTAATTCTCAGATCTTCTGGACTTAAGGGGCTATCCATTTCTGATTCATTTATTACTTCTGGTAAATCTTGTTTAGGCGTTTGTTGAGCTACAGGAGCATTACCCGACATTGACTCAAGTAACGCATCGATATCATCTGGATCGGTGACTTCGGCGGTATCATTTACTGAATCAAGTAATGAATCAATATCATCTGGGTCAGTGACTTCGGCGGTATCATTTACCGAATCAAGTAAGGCATCGATATCATCTGGATCAGTGACTTCTGCGGTATCATTTACTGAATCAGCTACCGAATTGAGAAGCGAATCAATATCATCTGGGTCGGTCACTTCTTCGTTGTCATCTGCAGAATCCGTTACCGAATTTAGCAGTGCATCAATATCGTCAGGATCTGTGACTTCCGATGTTTCATCTACTGAATCACTTACCGAATCATTCATAGAATCTAGTAACGCATCAATATCATCTGGGTCGGTCACTTCTGCGTTGTCATCTGCAGAATCCGTTACTGAATTTAGCAGTGCATCAATATCGTCAGGATCTGTGACTTCTGCAGTCTCATCTGTTACTTCATTAGACTCTTCAACTGATAGATCTTCATCAATAGAATCATCTAACCCACCAAGTAAATCATTTAGATCTTCTTGACTTAGCTCTCCGCCTTCAAGTTCTTCTGGTTCTTCACTATCTTCAATATCATCATCTAAACCAGATAACAGAGAATCTAAGTCATCTTGACCTAACTCTCCACCATCAAGAATATCAACATCAGAGTCATCATCTAATAGGATATCCTCAAGTTCATCTAAGGTATCATCTTCATCTAAATGAATAACGTCATCATCACTGTCAATTAAGTCTATCGATAAGTCATCATCCAAATTCAGTTCATCATCAAGTGATAAATCAAGCTCATCATCTAAATTCAATTCATCATCAAGTGAAAGATCAAGCTCATCATCCAAATTCAGTTCGTCATCAAGTGACAAATCAAGTTCATCGTCTAAATTCAGCTCATCATCTAGGGATAATTCTTCAGCTGGGCTTTCTTTTTTAACGGCAGGTGCTTGCTTTTTACTCTCTAATTCATTGAAGAAAACTTCATCTGAAGCTTGTTTTCGTCGTTTAAACAAAAAGGCTAATAATGACAATATTAGGATCGCCGGCAGCGTGCCCAGAAGGATTTTGAACCATAAGCTTGAAGTGATATCTTGTTCAGCCAGTGCTGCTAGTTCTTTCTCTAATAATAGTTCTTGCTCTCGAGCTTCAGCTTTTGCTAATAAAGCCTGCTGCAGCTTGATCATATCGTCCATTTGCAGTTTGATTTCTTTGCCTTTGGCCACTTCTTCTTGCATGACCCCTAGTTTGTCATTAAAGCTGCTGAGGCGCTGACGCAAATCGTCATTTTCTTTTAAAATAGCTTGTAAACCATCAATTGAATCTGAGATATCATTTTGAATAAGTTCTAATCGTTCTTGCTGCTGACCATCAATTTTTTGTAATTGATCATTAATCTCAGTTTTTACTGTGTCTAAATCTTTTTTCTTAACGCTAGGCTCTACAAAAACTTCTTTTTTAATTGATTTTGGCTGTGCTTTTTTCCAGGCCTTACTATCATTTTCAGACTTTTTTCTAGCACTATTCGTGTTTATTGCCATCATGTTATTAAATGATGGAATTTTTAGATATTGTCCTTCAACCAAATAATTGATATTGCTGTCGACAAATGCTTGTGGATTTTCTTGATATAACGCCTGCATGACTTGATAAACACTTAGGCGTTTGTCAGGGCGTATTCTAGTGGCAATATTCCACAAGGTATCTTGTGAGGTGATCGGCCCATATTTATCGTAAGGAAAAACATCACTGCTTTTAGGCCCTCGCATGCGAATACCACGTTCTTCTTCTGCATGAACAGGGAAGTTAGCCGTAAGTATGCCAATAATAATCGCCTGCCATAGGCACAGACGCAATAAATGTTGCATAAGGATGTCCTAATTAAACTAATTTAAGTTATGGCGTTGATCATTTTATTTATTACGCCAAAAAAATACCGCATTACTCTATCTGACTAAGAGATAAAGCTTATCTGGAAAGTAAAATGCAATATTTATTCCAAAAAACCATTAACTAACAAGATAATAGCAAATTCAGTCAATAAGTCTCCAATTATTGTAACTCTTATGTAAATCACAACTTTTATTTATATGACTGCTCGACCACTAATACCAAACGGATTAATTTATTGGTCAGCTTAAAGCTACATTAGCGAACTTAAAACAAGTAAAATGAGTAGAACATAGTTAGTCTATATTTAATTTATTTTGTGATGTTATCAGTTTGCTAATTAGCTCCCGAAGGGCGAGTTTAAAAGGCTTATTTGCTGCGTTATTGATTTTGACAATAGAATAACTATTACCTTTAATCAATGCCTTGCCTCTAAGCCTTTTAAATCTCGCTAAGTAATCAATAAATTAGTCCGATTGGTATAATACACTTTATTCCAATCGTAAAGTCAATGGACCTTCAAGAAGTCTGGTATAACAAAAAGTTCAGGCGCTAAAACTAAAAAACTCGTGGCCAACTGTATCACTACAGTTAACGACGAGTTTTTATACTAATAATTAGTGAAAAGTTAGCTTAAATGATCTTTTGCCAATAGCTCAGCAATTTGAACACTATTAGTTGCCGCACCTTTGCGAACGTTATCCGCAACAATCCACATATTAATGCCGCAATTATGGCTAATATCTTCGCGAATACGGCCAACATAGGTATCATCTTTTCCGCTGGCGTCACCAATTTGTGTAGGGAAGTCTTCATCATTACGACAAACAACAACACCTGGTGCCTTCTCTAATAAATCTTTAACTTCTTCTGCTGAAATAGGAGAGTTGGTTTCAATATGTAACGCTTCGCCATGACCAAAGAATACAGGTACACGTACAGCCGTTGGATTAACCAGTACGTTTTCATCACCTAAAATCTTCTTAGTTTCCCAAACCATTTTCATTTCTTCTTTGGTGTAACCATTTTCTAAGAAAACATCAATTTGTGGGATAACATTGAACGCTATTTGACGTGAGAAATTTTTACTTTCTACTGGCTTACCACTCAATAAATTAGCAGTTTGCTTCGCTAACTCGTCCATAGACTCTTTACCACCGCCAGAAACTGACTGGTAAGTACAAACATTCACACGATTAATACCTACAGCATCATAAATAGGCTTTAGTGCTACCATCATTTGAATAGTTGAACAGTTAGGGTTAGCAATTATGTTGCGGTTACGGTAGTCAGCAAGTGCTTCTGGGTTAACTTCAGGCACAACAAGAGGAATATCGGCGTCATAGCGGAATTCAGAAGTATTATCAATAACAATACAGCCAGCTTCAGCAGCTATAGGTGCAAATTTAGCAGAGGTTGAACCACCAGCAGAAAAGAAACCAATTTGAGCTAGACTAAAATCGAAATCATCGGCATTTAATACTTCAATACTTTGACCATTAAATTCAATAATTTCACCAGCAGAACGAGCGCTTGCTAAAGGGTACAATTTATTAATTGGAAACTTTCGTTCTTCAAGAATTTCCATGATAGTTTTGCCAACTAACCCTGTTGCGCCAAGTATGCATACATCAAATTTTTGTGCCATGTTCCTCTCTCTCTTCAATAGACTTTCTCAAACAAATGAGCCGTCTCGATAGTTTAAATTAATTTTTATTAAAACCTAAGCGATGTGGTACATCACTATAAGCAGTAGATGATAAGTTTACCGTAACAGCAGAAAACTCCCGTCGAACAGGGTAATTCTTTCGTAAACGGTCAAAACCTTGTACCGATAATTGTTGACGAAATATTGCATCGTCTCGCCTAACATCGTAAACCATTTTAACTAACTGGTTTAGTAATATTTGATCAAAAGCTTGATTAATATCAATTACAGGGATACTAGCTGATGGTAAAAAGTTTGCTAACTGATATTTAGGCGTTATCGCTAATTGTTGACATAATGCCTGATAGAGCATTTCACTACCACGAGCTTTTCCTTCTAAGCTATAACCAGCAATATGTGCAGTAGCTATTTCAGTAAAAGGAATTAAAGCGTCAAGAACTTCAGGCTCTCCCTGCCAAACATCAAGTACAACTTTTACGCCATGACCATCCATTTTTAGTGCCAATAAGGCGTGGTTATCTATAACATCACCTCGACAAGCACTAATTAATATTTGGTCCTCTCGCAACATGGCAAGATTACCCGCATTTATCAATTTATCTGTAGGGTGTTCTCCGCCTACAACCTTAGGTACATGCAAAGAAATAACATCACACGCTAAAACATCCGCTAGCGATACATACTGTCGACTATCAGTGGGATTATGATTTTTATCTTGTGCCTGCTTTTCGGCTAACAAAGGATCGCATATTTTATGTTCAATACCTAAAGCAATGAGTTTTTCACTCAGTCGAGTACCTGTATTACCACCACCAACAATACCAACGGTTAACGAAGACAAAGTAAGTAAATAACGCTCAGCTAAAACGACTAATGCACTTAACACATATTCAGCAACTGAAATGGCATTACAACCTGGCGCTGAATGGAAGGTAATATTTCGTTTCGCGAGATAACTTAAGTCAATATGATCTGTACCTATAGTGGCACTACCAACAAAAGAAATTTTATCATTCAAGTGAAGTAATTGCTCATTAACTTGAGTAATTGAACGTACTAAGAGAACATCTGCATCCGCAACTTGCTCTGCGGTTAAAGTTCGCCCCGAAAAAGGAACTAACTCGCCTTGCTCGTCACCATTAATAGCGTTATTAATGTGGCAGAGTTCACTAAAAAACTCTTTGGCAAATGGCATGTTTTCATCAAAATAAATCTTCATAAGTGCTAACTATTTTACTAAAGACATTAAAGTACACAATTATACGCTCATTTAGAGCATAAATACTAAACTTAACTCAACATCACTAAATTTATCTCTGGGTATAAAAAAACCACACTAAAGAATTTTTAGGGTGGTTTAATATTACTTATAAACTAAGCGTGAAACTGGAGCATAACTCCAAAATAGACGCTTATTTATATTTTTTCATTACTAAAGTAGCGTTAGTGCCACCAAAACCGAAACTGTTAGACATGATAAGATCTAATTCAACATCGCGTTTTTCAGTAACAATATCTAAGCCTTGTGCTTTCTCATCTAAATTATCAACGTTAATTGATGGTGCAACAAAACTGTTTTCCATCATCAAGATTGAGTAAATAGCTTCATGAACGCCAGCAGCACCTAGTGCATGACCAGTCATTGCTTTTGTTGCACTAATAGCTGGTGAATCTTCACCAAATAGCTCTTGAATTGCGCCTAACTCTTTTACATCGCCAACCGGTGTAGAAGTGCCGTGTGTATTTAAGTAATCAACTTTACCTTCAACACCTTGCATGGCTTGTTGCATACAACGAACCGCGCCTTCACCACTTGGAGCTACCATATCATAACCGTCAGAAGTAGCACCGTAACCTACCAATTCAGCATAAATATGAGCGCCACGTGCAAGAGCATGTTCTAATTCTTCAACAACGACCATACCGCCGCCGCCAGAAATAACAAAACCATCACGGTCTGCATCATAGGTACGTGAGGCCAACTCAGGTGTATCATTACGACCTGCTGATAATGCACCCATACCGTCAAACATCATAGCAAGTGACCAATGAACTTCTTCACCACCACCAGCAAAAACAATATCTTGTTTGCCTAATTGAATAAGCTCCATTGCGTTACCAATACAATGCGCACTCGTTGCACAAGCAGAGCTAATTGAGTAGTTAACACCTTTAATTTTAAAAGGCGTTGCTAAACAAGCAGATACCGTACTGCCCATGGTTTTTGGAACTGCATAAGGACCAACACGACGAATACCGCGGCTACGAAGCGTATCGGTAGAAGCAACAATGTTTTCTGATGATGCACCACCTGAACCAGCAACAATACCAGTGCGTACGTTTGATACTTGGTCTTCAGTTAATTTTGCATCTTTAACAGCTTGATCCATAGCGATATAAGCATAACCGGCCGCATCACCCATAAAACGAATGGCTTTACGATCAATGTGGTCTTTAGTTTCAATATCGGGCTTACCCCAAACTTGACTGCGTAGGCCTTGCTCTGCAAAACTTTCAGAATGAGAGATACCTGATTTACCAGCTTTTAATGAGGCCAATACTTCTTCAGCATTGTTACCGATACTTGAGACAATACCTAAGCCTGTTATTACGACACGTTTCATTTAACTAACCATCTATAATTATGAAATTTTGCGCTATTATACAAGTAATAGCCATTGAACTGGTATTACTTGTTGCTTATCACAACAAAAACCAGCGTACACTTGTACACTATAATATGATATCCGTTCTAATATATCTATGACATTTTAACTTATCTATTGTTATTTTCTGATCTAAATCTATATTTCGCGTAAAATATTCAGTGTTATACCCGAGCCACCTTAAGATAAGTGTTTCAGGACGCTTGAGTACAGATAACAATATCATCCTCTACATAGTCAATCTACCTAAAGAATTTTTCATGAAAAAACTAGATAAAACAAATAATAGCAATAACTTATCCTACCAAGAAGATGGTACACCATATTGCGAAAACTTTAATGATATATATTTTGATAGAGAGTCAGGCTATCTGCAAAGTGATTTTGTTTTCATTCAAAAAAATCAAATTTTTTCACGCATGCAAGCGGCTAAAAAAACATTTACGATAGCTGAAACAGGCTTTGGAACCGGGTTGAATTTTTTATTGACCTTACAGGCGTACCAAAAAGCGCAGCAAAATTTATCAGTAACACTCGCGCCTTTGCATTTTATCAGTGTAGAAAAGTATCCGCTAACCAAAGAGCAATTAGTGCAATCTTTGTCTCTTTTCCCACAGTTGCAGCCTTTAACGTTAGCATTAACTGATAGCTACCCTGAATGTCCCATAGAAGAGTTCCCGCAAGATTTAAAAACAAGCTTTCTAAATGGTCAGGTAAATTTGACCCTTATTTTTGAAGATGCCACCCATGGTTTCTCTTCATTGAGAGCCGAAAAAGATGGCTTAGTCGATGCTTGGTACTTAGATGGTTTTTCGCCCGCAAAAAACCCTGATATGTGGAGTAAGGAGCTATTTTCACAAATTGGTAGATTGTCGAAAGAGCAGTCGACACTGACCACTTTTACCGTTGCTGGCTTTGTTAAAAGACAGCTGCGTGATATCGGTTTTCGTCTTGAAAAAATACCAGCACAAGGCAAAAAGAAAGAAATGATGCTTGCTGTTATGCAAAGTAACCCGACAACAAATAAAGGCTATCATTTAAGACCTCGTATCATAAAACCCCAACACGTTAGTATTATTGGTGGTGGTATCGCTTCAGCTTGTGCTGCGTATGCACTAACTAAGCAAGGGGTAAAAGTAACCTTATACTGTAAAGATACCTCCCTTGCTCAAGGCGGTTCTAGCAATGCTATTGGTGCTTTATATCCTCTATTACATCAGCAAAAAGATGATATAAGCTCTTTTTATCAGCAGGCTTTTTGGCGTGCTAAATCACTATATACTGAGATTGCCGAACAAGGTTATTCATTCCCGCATCAGTGGTGTGGTTTATTAGAAGTATCTTATAAAGAGGCATTGGTTAAGAGACAGCAGGCATTTGAACACTTGGATACTTGGCCTAATAACCTCATCCAAGGCGTCAATGCAAAACAGGCTAGTGATCTCGCCAATATAGATCTACCTTATGGTGGTCTTTTTATGCCTAATGCAGGTTGGATGTCACCTCAAGATTTAGTGAAGCAAATTTTTAATGCCGCTAAAAAGACTAATCGTTTAAAGATTATGACTGATACTCACGTCACTAAAATACGTCAGATTGCGAGTACAAGTGCAAATGAAAGTAGTACTTCATGGTCTCTAACAAGTAACCAAGGTGAGTATCATGCCAGTGTATTAGTGATATGTGGTGGTGCTGATGCCATCCAAATTGAACAAGTAAAGACTTTGCCACTAACCGCTACGCGTGGCCAAGTAACAAGCATGAAAAGTAATAAACAGATAAATAAACTCTCTACCGTTATTTGCCATAAGGGTTATTTAACCCCTGAGAATAAAGGCATCCATTGCATTGGTGCAACATTTCAGAAAAATGATACCAATATTTCAACGGACAAAGCAGATGATGGTTATAACTTAACCATGCTTGAAAAGTGCTTACCTGCCTTATCATCAACTATTAATTGGCAAGAACAAGATATTTCATCGAGTAAAGCAAGACTACGATGCATGTCGCAAGATCACTTGCCCCTTGTCGGAGCAGTACCTGACATAAAAGCACATATCGCTAGCTATCCTCACTTAGCTAAAGATAAAAATTGGAAATATGATCAAGCAGCGCCGTGTATTGATAACCTTTATGTATTACTGGGCCTGGGTGCTCGAGGTTTGTGTTCTGCGCCTTTGGCTGCGGATATATTAGCGGCAGAGTTATGTAATACCCCCTACCCTATGGATAACCAAATGTTATTCAACCTAAGCCCTAACCGCTTTATTATTCGAGATATTATTAAAAGAAAGATTCCTCAATAAATATCATCTTAAAGCCAGGTAAAGTTGGACTGGACTAGAAAGGATGGCCCAGTCAAATAATAAATATTGATTAAGCCACTAATTACTACGAAGAGAAAAGTAATCGCTCACAAGATAGTGAGCGTTAATTACTCTGGATTACTTAAATGAAACGTTCTTTCGCATACCCAACCAGAAGTTATTTACTATGGCATAGTCTTGAGGCGCTAATTCAGTTTTAGCTAAGATAATTTTTTGCGTTACCCCTTCAATCAAAGCTGAAGAAATAGCTTGGCTCTCATCGCCAAACTCAGTAGCAACTAAGGAAATCAATCCACGCAAATAGCTGCTGGCAAACAAAGTATCGCTATCAATATCATCCTGCTCGAATAAGCCATCAAAATACAGATAAATATCAGCAACTATTGTAAGTTGCTCTGCTGGAGTGGTTGAATTTGTTGTCATGTAAATCACTTTAAAAATGTTGAGTTATAATTTAATTACTATTGAGGGCTTGAAAGTGGGTAAAGCACTTGATCTTTATAACCAGTAGTCACAGGTACGAAGCCCGATAATTCTTGATCAAGCAGAGCATCGCCAGTATCACTAATAAGCGGCTTGTTGTTCAAGGCTTCTAATTTAGCCTTAGTCGCCAAAATAACAATATTCTCACTGCCACCAGATTGCGCTAAAATAGTACGAAGAATACGCGGGCTTAATTGTTGGTTTCCACGCCCAAAAACATGTCCCTGCCCACCAATTAAAGTGATAACAAGCTTACTGATACCATGATAATCCGTAATCGCTTTATAGAGTTCAGCTTCAGTAACATCAGAAGCAACAAGCGATTGTTCACTAACAATATCAACACCTAACAAAGTGTTGTCTAAAGCTAATTCGTTCATTAAAAAAGCCGTAGTAGAGCCCGACCCTATAATGAACTGACGATCATCATGATCGTTCATTTCTTCAATAACATTTGCCGCAATATCTTGCAGCACAAGTTCGTCACTTTCTTTGCCGCCTGATTTAACGGCTTGCACATAACGCAACTCACTTGGAATTTTCATCTCGCTATAACGCTTTGCTTTAACGATTCCTTGTCTAAACAAGCTTTCGTCTATGTCCATTACATCACCGGTAGTTAAGGTGACTAATTCCTTGGTGACCATCAATTCAATTATTCTACCTGCGGCTTTTGGCGTAATAGCGTAAACACCTGAGTGAATCTTACAACCAGCAGGTATACCTAAAACAGGTACTTGTTGATAATCATCATCACGAGCCACTATATTAGCAATATCTCGCGCAGTTCCATCGCCACCCGCAAATAAAATAATATCTACGCCGTGGGCTAATAAAGCTTGCACAGTTAATTGGCTATCATTACTTTCGGTGTGCTTTTGCTGTGCCTGATAGAGTACTTCTACTTCAAAGCCCAAATCACGTGCACATTGCTCTCCCATAAGGTCATTAGCGGTATAAATAACGATGTCATCTTTATAAGGTAATAACACCTCAAGCGCTAATGCTGCCCTCGCATTTGCTTGTGGTTTCGCTCCTAAAGCTAATGCATGCATTGCCATGCCGTCACTGCCCTTAAGTGCAACACTACCGCCGATTCCTGCAATAGGGTTGATGATAAACCCCAGTTTAAAATGTTTCATATTCATGTTCCTTTTCACTATTTTCTATCTTCTCACCAAACTGCCCAGCTTTTAAAGGGGACGGTGTTTGATAAAAATGAGTTAGTGCTTCAATAAACTGTTGTGCTCGAGGTGGAAAGCCATTCTCGATAAAAAGTAACGCTTGACGATGAACCTTTGCTTTAAATCCACTAAGATCCCCCTGATATCCATTGAGATTATCTGCAGAAGTATGAAATTTCCGCTGTGCTGCAACGTTAAAAGCCCATTCAATCGCTTGTGGAATAACTTCAACTTGCTCAAATCTCTTCTGCTGTTTCTCATTGCGACCATCAGGAATATACCAATAGCCAAAATCTTCTAATAGCCGTCTTTTCTCACCAGCTTGACACCAATGTGCTATTTCATGAAATGCACTGGCATAATAGCCATGAGCAAAAATAATTTGATGGTAAGCACAGTTTTCATCTGCAGGTGCATACAATGGCTCATCACCACCCTTGATTAAACAAGTATTGTATTGCTTATAAAAAACGTCATCGAATAGGGAAATAAGATCTTGATAGCGGTGCTGCATAAATTTAGCAAAGTAGCTGGAATTAATGTCGGCTAGTATAACGAAAAATGGCAATTGTTACATCGCCATTTCCATTTTTTTACTCAGCATGGAGCCTGTATTTATAGCTTTATAGCACGCTATTAATAACAACTTAACCTAGAATAACTAAGATAAAAATTATAAGAGATTATACTTCATCCTCGACATTATTTTTTCCTTGGGTTCTATCAATACTATCAAGCTTATGATGAATAGCTGATTTAATCATCATATAGGCACTGATCGGTGCCGTGAGTAATAGAAATAGTGAGATAAGTATTTCTTTTACACTTACCCCTGCTTGTGTGGTACTAAAGAAAATCATTGCTGCAGTTAAGAGCGCAGCCATTCCAAGTGTTGTCGCTTTAGTAGGACCATGGAGTCGCATAAAAAAATCTGGCATTTTCACTAAACCAATCGAACCAACCAGCACAAAAGTACCGCCAATTAATAATAATATTGAAATAATCCATTCAGTCATAACTTTCCCCTTACTCTATAATATCGCCACGTAGCAGGTATTTACATACTGCAACAGTACTAACAAAACCCAACATCGCGATTAACAGAGCAGCTTCGTAATACAATGCTGTTCCCATACTCATGCCATACAAAATAATCAATGCGATACTATTTATATACATAGTATCAAGCGCAAGTATTCTATCGGGTACAGAAGGACCTACCAGTAAGCGCCATATATTTAATAATAATGACAAACCGATCATCGCAAACACAATCAAAATCACAGTGTCTAGCATTGAAATATCTCCTTTAAAGGGGTTTCATAACGTTGCTTAATTGTGTTTATCAAGGCCTGTTCATCTTTAAGATCTAACACGTGAATTAGCAAAAATCGTTGCTCACAACCTTCACCTTCAGTGAAACTTTCACTCCATGGATACACTTCTGCGCTAACGGTTCCCGGTGTTAGTGACACTGTACTAGCCAAAATAGTAATTGGCATACTGTGTGTTAAATCTAACGGTACTTTGATGAATCCAGGCGTTAACTTTTTGCTTGGGCCTAAAATCAAAATAGCAACCTGAACATTCGCTGTAATAATGTCATATAATACCAACAGTAGATGACGTAACGCTAAAATTGGCTTTATCACTAAAGGTTGTTTAGTTCTAAAAGGGCCTGTCGCTAATGGAATAACGATGGCTAAAATAACAGCCAATACAATATGCCCTGCTGAGACACTATTATTTAATAACAACCATACAAGAAATAATAGAATGCTCAATATAGGAGCGGGTAGCCATTTAAATCGTGTTTCTAACCGCATTACTGGCCTCCTGAAAGGATAACTTTAATATTGTAATTAAAATCATGTAATTGAGTTGCAGCACCAATTGCGTATTCACTTAATGGTCCAGCAAAAATACTCATCAACGGCGAAGCAGAAATAAGAATAATCAATGCCACTAACTGCGCAGGATGGACGCGTTCTTGCCCTACACTTTCTGTGACCTTACCTTGATGATGCCAAAATACAGTACTACCAGCTTTAGATACACCAATTAATATTGCTAGACTCGCGAGTAAATAAAGCGGCCAAAAGACAAAAGTATATTCAGCGTTCAATGTGGCTTTAAGCAGCCATACTTTGCCGATAAAGCCAGACAATGGTGGCATACCAATCACAGCAATACCTGCAATCAAAAAGCAAATACCAAGCAACCTTGGCTGAGAAACGCCAGGACCAGCGGTAATGCGATCAGCAATTTCACCACGTTGACGGCCAATTAAATCAGCTAAAATGAATAGTGCTGCCGTAACTAAGGTTGAATGAACTAAGTAATAAATCGCTGCAGAACTCGCCTCAACAGATTGTACCGCGACTAAAGCTACTAAAGTTCCCACAGACACTATCACCAAATTTGCAGCTAATTTTCTTAAATCTTTACTCGCTATAATACCGACAGTGCCCATCGCAATAGTAGCAAGCGCCAACCACCACAGCCAACTTTGCGCTATATGACTCAATTCGCCTGCTTCATCGCCAAAAATTAACGTATAAACACGCATCATCGAGTACACGCCAACTTTTGTCATAATGGCAAATAGTGCAGCCACAATAGGCATTGCCGTTGCATAAGTATTGGGTAACCATAAATGTAGCGGTAATAAGGCGCCTTTTAATGCGAATACCACCAGCAACAATAAACCACCGATTTTCGCGAGGTAAACATCATCACCTTGTAAAAGTGCTACTTTCTGAGCCATATCAGCCATATTCAATGTGCCTAATACGCCATATAGCACACCTAAAGCAATCAGGAATACTGCCGAACCAACAAGGTTCATAATCACATAATGTAATGATGCTCGGGTATTATTTTTATCACCGCCATGCATTAACAATGAATAGGAGGAAATGAGTAAAACTTCAAAAAATACAAAGAGATTAAAAGCATCACCCGTTAAGAATGCGCCATTTACCCCTAAAATGAGAAAGTGTACCAGTGGGTGAAAGAAGCGGCCCTTTTCATCATCCCCTGCTGTTGCATATAAAACACAGACAATACCTAACAAAGCAGTCAAACAAGCTAACAACGTTGATAAAGGATCGGCAACTAAAACAATACCAAAAGGCGCACTCCAATCACCAATGGCATAAATTTGTGTTCCGTCTACTTGCACTTTTAACAATAGGGCTAGCGATGCTAAAAATGTGATTACACTTAATACAACTGACGCTGTTCTTCTAATAACTATGCTTTTACCACAGGGCGGCATCAATAAAATAACAGCTGCCAACATTGGCAGTAACACAGGTAAAGATGTTAAATGCTGGATCATACTTTAGCCTTGTTATCTTTGTCTGATAGCTCACCATCTACATGGTCATTGCCTAAATCTGCTCGCCCTCTTATGGCTAAAATAACCACAAAGGCTGTCATGGCAAATCCAATGACAATCGCAGTTAATACAAAAGCTTGCGGTAGCGGATCGGCATATTCTGTTCCAGTGCCAAGCACTGCAGCTTTATTAAGGCTAAGTCGCCCTGAAGAGAACAGGAACAAATTAACCGCATACGAAAGCATAGTTAACCCTAATACCACAGGAAAAGTTCTTGAGCGCAATATTAAAAATACGCCACAAGACACTAAAAGCCCAACGCATGATGCGTAAAGTATCTCCATTAAACATGTACCCCTTCTTTTGGCGCATTTGCCGTTAGTTGGCCAAGACTTGCCAAAATCATTAACGTTGCTCCTACTACAGTCAAATAAACACCTAAATCAAATACCAGCGCACTAGCAAGTTCAATTTCTCCAATAAATGGAATATCAAAATAATCAAACCAGGTTGTCATAAATGGTCTTTCAAAGAACCAACTGCCAACGCCAGTAAATAAGGCAATAATAATACCTGATGCAATAATCTTTCGGTAATTGATAGTCAAACGTTCCGCTATCCAATTAGAACCATGCGCTATATATTGCAAAATAAACGCAATGGCGGTCACTAAGCCTGCAATGAAGCCTCCACCTGGGAGATTGTGTCCACGTAAGAAAATATAAAATGACACCATCAATGCCAAAGGTAGCAATGACTGAGAAATACTCGCTAATAAAATAGGGTAGCGCTCTTTCGCCCAAGATCTTCCTTCACTATCAGTACTCGGCATAATTAAAGGTAAATTGGCTAATAATTTTGCAATACCTAACGCGGCAATACCTAATACGATGATCTCACCTAGCGTATCAAAACCACGAAAATCCACTAAAATAACATTAACAACGTTAGTGCCACCACCACCTGTTTTAGCGTTCGCTAAGAAGAAATCAGAAATAGACTCAAGTGGACGGGTTAATAATGCATAACAAACACTGCTGACAACAATACCCAAAGCGGCTGAAACCCCTAAATCACGTAACACATGAATAGAGCTAGACTCCTTTGGAGAACGTTGTGGTAAGAAAAACAGTGCCAGCATAAGTAAAACAATGGTGACAACTTCAACTGTTAATTGAGTCAAGGCTAAATCAGGTGCTGATAATCGAGTAAATGCGACAGAGACCATTAAGCCAACCACCGAGATCATCAGCAATGATATAACCCGTGAACGATGCCAAATCACAGTACTAATGGCACCAATCATTAATAAGGCCGCACCAACTGCGTTATGAACATCAATTGGAGTCGGTTGTTTTTGCCCACCTAACTGGCTCATTTCAAATAATGGTCCACCTGCAAGTATCAGTACAATGGCAAACATCAACATTAAATAGCGTTGTAAAGAACCATTTTCAATGGCGCTAATTTTACGCTGACACCATTTTGTCACGACATATATGGTGCCATCGAAGAGCTTCTTGGCATCCAAAGTTGGCAGTGATGCTTGATATTGGTATAGGTAACGTCGTTGTGAATACAGAAGTATACCACCTGTTACGGCTATAGCGCTCATCAATAGTGGTAGGTTAAAACCATGCCATAGCGCAACTTTATATTCTGGTACATAGCCACCGATGACTGCAAAAGATGCCGCTCTTAAAATATCATCAACGACAAAGTTTGGAAATATTCCCACAATTAAACATAAAGCAACCAGTATTTCGATTGGTACTCGCATATAACGAGGCGGCTCACTTGGCTGTTTTGGTAAATCAATCGGATCACCATTAAAGAAAACATCGTGGATAAAACGAGCGGAGTATGCCACCGCTAAGGCACCCGCAACAGTCGCAAGTACAGGAATAAGCCACGACATAGATCCCAGTAATTGTTGGTGCAAGGTTTCAGCAAAAAACATCTCTTTAGACAAGAAGCCATTTAAGAGTGGAACACCGGCCATCGACGCTGCTGCCACCATAGCAAGTGTTGCCGTATAGGGCATAAATCGCCACATACCATTGAGTTTTCGCATGTCACGCGTACCTGTTTCATGGTCAATAATACCCGTTGCCATAAATAATGAGGCTTTAAAAGTAGCGTGGTTAATTATGTGGAAAATAGCGGCGACTGTCGCAAGCTGGGTATCCAGTCCCAATAATAATGTAATTAAGCCCAAATGACTGATAGTAGAATAGGCTAACAAGCCTTTTAAATCATGTTTAAATAAGGCGATATATGCGCCAAATAATAAGGTCGATAGTCCGGTTAAACTGACAAGAAGAAACCACAGTTCTGTACCGGCTAAAGCAGGATAAAAACGTGCTAATAAAAAGATACCTGCCTTGACCATTGTGGCAGAATGTAGATAGGCACTAACCGGCGTTGGCGCAGCCATCGCGTGTGGTAACCAAAAATGAAAAGGAAATTGTGCTGACTTGGTGAATGCGCCAAGCAGTATCAAGATTAATGTTATTTCATACCAAGCGTGTGCTTGAATAATTTCTTTACTAGCTAAAATAATATCTAAATTATAACTACCAACAATGTTACCCAATAAAAGCAAGCCTGCCAGTAAAGCTAAACCACCGCCCCCTGTTATCGCTAAGGCCATAATCGCGCCCTTACGAGCTTCGGCTTTATGCCACCAGTAACTGATCAACAAAAATGAGCTAATACTGGTCAGCTCCCAAAAAAACCAGAGCTGTATGACATTGTTTGACATAACGATACCGAGCATCGCAGTCATAAACAGCATTAAATAAGCATAAAGTTTGGGCATAGAATCATTACTACTGAGGTAATAACGGGCATAAAAGATAACGAGTATGCCAATACCTAAGATCATGAAAACAAACAAAAGCGCTAAACCATCTAAACGAAAAGCGATATCTATGCCGAGTAAAGGGATCCAGGAAATGGTTTGACGAATAACATCACCAGCAAACACTGCAGGCGCTAAGCTAATTGCAAATGCTAACGCGATGATCGGCGTCAATAACGTTAAAGCTGTGGATTGATTACGCGATAATTTACCCGTCGTTGAGGAAATAATACTGCCGAGTAAGGATAGCAAGGGTATCCAAAGCAAAGTCATAGAGTGAACCTTTTAATTTTTATTATGAGAAGTCACGGTTTCTAGAGATATAGCCATAATATGTCAGATTACATAGCACTGGCAAACATTATCAATGTGAAAGTTTGTAACGACTTTATCACGATATAACACAACTTTCTCGACTAAAGTCTAAAATTAATTCGGATAATTTAACGAATGACGTCAAAAATTCAAATAATGTGATTATTTCACTAGTCTCAACACCTGCATTAAGTGTAGTATTTAACCTAATGAAGCGGCAATAAATTTACAGGTGACAAATGAAGAAGCTCGATAGCATCGATTTACAAGTATTGACCATATTATATGATGATGCAGATATTACGAATAAGGAACTTGCAGCCAAAATAGGTATTGCTCCATCAACTTGTTTAGAGCGAGTTAAACGCTTAAAGCTTAGTGGTGTTATTAAAGGCGCTTTTATCGATGTTAACTTGCAAACTATCGGCGGTAATATAGAAGCCATCGCAGCCATTCGTTTACAGCCATATTCAGAAGAGATTGTTAATGGTCTACGTGATGATTTATTAAAACACCCTGAGATATTAAATTTATATCATATGGGGGGTAGCTATGATTACTACATCCATATGTCAGTAAAAGATAGTGAGCATTTACGTCAGTTTGTCTTCAAAAATATAACCTCGCGTGATGAAGTAACGACAGTTGAAACATCACTGGTATTTGAACACAGTCGCAGCGGTATTTTACCTAACTTCGACGAGTAATTGTTCTAGTAATACCATTCCATCTAAGAAAGTGATCGCTTAGCGAGAATTTAAAGGTTTAG
>CAJXRC010000041.1 GCA_913058405.1 uncultured Colwellia sp.
ATTTAGAATGACTAAACCGGAACAAATCCGCCTTGTTATTGAACATTGAGCATAGCTCTGAGTTGGGAAGAAATTTAATCAAATTGGTATTACTTAGCGAGAATTAAAAGGCTTAGAGGCAAGGCATTCTCTAATAAGCTGCATCGATGCAGCGTCCTTGGCAAAATCAATAACGCCGGATGTAAGCCTTTTAGACTCGCCCTTCGGGAGCCCATTAGCAAACTGATAACATCACAAAATAAATGCGATTGGTATTAATTCTCTCTGAAATCTTGTACTTTGAATGGTAATGGCTATGGAGTGAAAATATGAGTAATAAAAAAACAACGTCAATTAAGCGTATTGCACTATTAACCAGTGGTGGCGATGCTCCAGGGATGAATGCTGCGATACGTTCAGTTGTCTTAGCTGCTCATCATTATCATATTGATGTTATAGGTTTTTATCATGGTTATAACGGCTTGGTGTGTGAAGAGCATATCGATATGGCTGAATTACTCACTCTCGAAAAAGTTAATGGTATTATTCACTTTGGTGGAACGATATTGAAGAGTGCTCGCTGTCCGTTAATGCTTGAAGAAAAAGGCCTGAAATTGGCCGCAGATACGCTAAAATCTAACAATATTGACGCACTTGTGGTCATAGGTGGCGATGGCTCATTTTCTGGCTTGTTAGCGCTTAAGAAGCATTGGTCAGGTCAATTGATTGGAATTCCGGGAACGATAGATAATGATCTCGACGGTACTGACTACACTATTGGTTTTGCCACTGCAGTAAATACCGGTATAGAAGCCATTGATAAAATTCGTGATACTGCAGATGCTTTCGAACGGATATTTATTGTTGAGTTGATGGGGCGACATTGTGGCCATATAACGTTCAATGTCGGCATAGCTTGTGCAGCTGAGCAGGTATTATCTTTTGAAAATTTTAATGCGAATGAACAATCGTTAAAGTTACAACAATTAGCGGCAGAAATTACCACAGCAAAAAAAAATCGTCATTCAAGTTATATTATTGTTATTGCCGAAAATCTTTGGCCAGGTGGCGCTGCAGAGTTAGCCAAACAATTGCACCTGCAAGCTGAGATTGAATGCACACCCTGCATATTAGGCCATATACAGCGAGGTGGATCGCCCATTGCTAAAGATAGAATCTTAGCAACGAAAATGGGGGTAGCGGCAGTGCAAGCACTTATCGACGGTAAGTCTAATATGATGGTGGCAGAGCAAAATAATGCAATGCACTTTATTTCACTGGATGAAGCAATTAAGCACAAAAAAGTAGTAAGCAAACAACTTATTGATGCACAACAAAATATCTTAGCGTTAACGGCACAAACCCAATGTTAAGAAAACGGATAAGATATTATCAATAGCTCTTTTAAATCATTGTTTGGCTTAAAAATATTTCTACTTGAATGCTGTGATTCATTATTAAGGTAACATGGGAATTGATAATGAAAAGCTGCTGCCATTGCCCAGTTCGCTTTTTACCATGAGTTCAGAATGGATCACTTGCGATAATTTTTGGCTAATCGCTAAACCTAAACCAGCATGCTGAGAATTATCTTCTATAGCATTACTCGCTCTATATCTTGCATCGAATATATAGGCGATATCTTCTTTACTTATGCCGCTACCATTATCCGTTACGCTTACTTTAACTTGTGTGGATAATTGAGTGACTGTCATCACAATATTGCCACCATTATCAGTGTGTCTTATGGCATTTTCCAATAAGTTTGTCATTATCCGTTCTAACTTAGCAATATCAGAGTAAACAATGAATTGGCAAGGCTGAGGTTGGAGGCTTAAAGCAATATTTTTTTCAGCAGCTTTTAGGGTAAACTTAGCTAAAATATCATGTAACAATTCACCAATAGGAAAGGTCTCTAGATTGACAGTTACTTGACCATTTTCTAAATGTGCTAGTTCAAATATTTGATCGATAAGGCGCTTAAGTTGACTAACATTGCGCTGAACTGTCGCTAAATAATCTTGTTTTTCATCACGGGATAAATCATCACCTTTAATCGCTAATAATTCAATATAACCCTGCATTGTTGCTAGGGGGGTTCGTAGATCATGAGACAAGTGAGCTAATAACTCTCGACGAATCCGATCATTTTCAGTCAATAAAGAAAACTGCTGATTAATTTGTACAACCATGTCATTGAACGTAGCACCAAGAAAATTAACTTCATTACTATCAATATTCTGGCTTGACTCAGAGCCCCATTGTTTCAATTGAACTTTGTTTTGATCAAACTTTACCGCTTTAAGTGCCTGCATTTGTTGTGCTAGCTCTCTTACTGGACGGGTGAAATAGCGAAATACGGCTAATAAAACCAATAAAAATAGGAATAATCCGGCAACAATAAATGCACCATATTTCTGTAAATCTTTATCGGCTTGCACTTGGCTAAAAATTGAATCATAAATCTCGCCACCAATAATAATATATAAATAACCTTGCAGCAGATCACCTTGATAGACAGGGGAGGCCGAAAATATTTTTTTATTGTCTATGTCTCGAGGATCATCGCCAAAAACAGGCACTTGTTGTGGTTTATCAATAAGTTTTTTCAGCGGTAATAATGAAACAGATTTTCGTTTGATTTTATTTGGATCAGCGGAATACGTTAAAATATTGCCTTGGGCATCTAAAAAGTAAAACTCGAAGGAGGGTCCTAGTAACATAAGCGTATGAAAAAGGTTTTCTAGGGCAGCTTTATCATACACACCGTCTTGTAATAAAGGGTTATCATGAGCTAAATGTTCAGCAAGATTGACGTGCAATTTTTGCTCGGCTTGGTACTTTGATTGCTGAACTAAATCGTTACTCCAAGCAACGAGTAATGAGGCCATAATCATAAAAGTAGCACAGAGTGTTAATGCTAAGCGTTGATAAAGTGATATTTTCATCGAAGGAAAGTCCTTACTATTATAATGCTGTTTAAAGCATTACGCCTGCAGAATTAAGTTTATAACCAACTCCCCAGACGGTCTGAATTATTTTTGGCTCTGTACAGTCTTCCTCAAGTTTGCTTCTAAGGCGATTAATATGCGAGTTAACTGTGTGTTCATAACCATTGTGATGATAACCCCAAACACCGTCGAGTAGCTGAGTGCGCGAAAATACTTGATCAGGGTGTTTGCAGAAAAAATCAATTAGCTCAAATTCTGTAACGGTTAAATTAATTGCTTTATTTTTATAAGTCACTTGATGAAATCGATGATCAATTTGTAATTGTCCTATCGATGTACTTGTTTGTTCTGTCTGAGCGGGTTCGGCTTCTTTTACTGATTTTTCTTCATGCGAGGGACTATTAATTTCAGAGGCATTTTTAGCGGTAATCGCATGAACTCTTCGTAATTGACTTCTAACACGAGCTTGTAATTCTCGAATGCTGAAAGGTTTAGTCATATAGTCATCAGCTCCCAACTCAAGTCCCAAAATGCGATCTATTTCTGACGTTTTAGAGGTCAGCATAATGATGGATTGAAGGGGTTTTTCTTGTCTAACTTGTCGACAAATATCTAAGCCATTAATACCGGGTAACATCACATCAAGTAAAATTAACTGATAGTCTTTGGTTAAAGCTTGTTGTAAGCCTTCATCGCCTTGAGTACAAATATCACAGTTCAAATCTAATTCAGATAAGTGCACTTTAATAAGCTTGGCTATATCAATTTCGTCTTCAATTATTAGAATATTATCTTTCATATTTTAGCCAATGAGTGAACTGAGCCACTCATTGGCCAAGGACACTACTTAGTTCGAGTAATAGTTAATTTAACAGCAGGGTTATCAAATCGATGAGCCTGAGTTAATACTGAGCTTGGTAGACCATCATCTTTACTAACCACACCAGAGTGATAACCGACTAGATCAATATCATCTCGCGTTGAATCATAGCCAACCCCACCATCTGCTGGACCTGGAATAGTACCGGCAGCTTCGTTATTTTGCTCGGTACCTGAATCATAGACATTTAATCGCCATGATTTTTCTTGGTTAAGCGTCAATGTTGATATATCTACCCCGGTAAGTCCAGCGAAAGCATCATTTGTATTCACCAACATAGTGGCAACGGTCAAATAACTTGCTGCAGGATCCATAGTAGTAATGTTAACTGTAACGCTGGTGCCCGGTAACGTAGGGCCTTCAGCCATTGCTGTGGCTAAATTATTCTCAAGTGCAATAAAGTCAGCATTATCTCCACCTTCGGCTAGTTTTTCTAAAGCAACAGAAGCCGCTTGACCAACTTGCCACATCTTAGCATCACCGTGAAGTAAAACCGCAGCAGGAGAAAGAGGTTGAGCATATGTTAGATTAGACAGTGTTACTGAATAGCTATACTCCATAGGAGTTTCTATTGGAGGATCGACTGGAGGTGGCACATCGTTGTCATTATCATTACAAGCCGTTAGACCTAAAGTGAGTAAACCTGCGATAAGTAATGGCTTAGCGAATTTTGTTGTAATCTTTTTTTGAGTGTTAAAGGTTAACATGTTGCCCCCTTATTTCACGGTAATGGTAAGTTTAGCTACGGGGTTTAACCAGCGTTGCACACTGTTATTAATATCACTTATGCCTGCGGCCATATCACTATCACCTAAGCTACCACGGTGAATATGTACTTTATCATTAGACTCCACATCAGTGACACCTGTGCCATTCATACCTAATAGCGGGTCTAGAGGTGGTGGTACTGGCATACCGGCTTCACCAGGTGCACCACTGCCACGAAGTTCATCATTGGCTTCTGTTCCAGCATCGTAAGCATTTAAAAACAGGGTGTAAGTACCTGCTTCTTCAGGTATTTTCCAGCTGTCTAAACCAACAAATCCATCGTTAGAAGGCAAAACCATAGCAGCAAGTGATAGATGAGTATTGGTACTGTCATTGGTCAAATCAAAGCTTGCTGACATTGCTGGTGCTAATAAGCCTGCTGCAGGATTTTCATTAATATTAGCGTCAGCGTTGGTTAATATACTAGATAAACCTGAAATGCTACCACCCTCAGCCATTGCTTGAAGCTCATCGCTAGCCATTGTACCCGACATGAAAATGTGATTTTCACTGGTATGTGCTGCTGTAATAACAGGGGTGAAATACAAACCTTGTGTTAAGTTTGTCACCGTAATAGATAAATCTTGTGCCATAGTGCTTGAGCTTGCTAGTGCGAGAGCTAAAACACTTAATGTTGATGTGATTGGCGATTTCTTGATTACTTTCATGATACTTTCCTTTGCAGTGAGGTTATACCAATCTTTTTGGTATGTTTTTGTTAAAGTAATGAAAGTATGGAGCTGAATTATCGCTTGGAGATCACGCATTTATCACTTTTTGTTGAAGAATTTATCACAAAAGTATCACAGCGAAAAAAAGTAACTATTTTGTAACTAAAAAGGTAGTAAGTACCTATTGAATGGTGTTTTTTTAGAAAATTGTAAAGGTTTTAAGTATCTAAAGTTTTATCTGTATGGGCAGAGATGAGAGAGTATTCTTCAATGACATAATGAATGAAGAGGTATTGTTGTATACCTCATCATTCATCATTAATTTGGGTTATATTTGTTTAATGTAAAATGAGGTGTCATGTCCCACTATGTACAGAATGGTTTCAGATCTTACTCCGCTAGATGGTTCGTCGAATAACTCAACATTTGTAATTAACTTGATTGAATACTCACCGGATGTGGTTATCCCTGGAGACAATGCACCAGTGATCAGCCATAAAGAACCATCACTCAGTAATATTGAATCACCCACGCCCTCTAAATAAAAAGTGTGAATGCCTTCCTGTAGAATCCTCGCTTCAACGATTGGCTCAAGATAATATCCAAATGGCGCTTCTTCATTATACAAATACCAATCGCTCAGGGTTTCTGTAGTTTGAAAGGTAAGGTTTGGAAAATCTTCATTGATATCGTAGAGCGTATAATCAAAAGAACTACTACCACTTAATGTTGAAGGATCAATTCCCTGAACTTTCCATACCGAGTCATCATCCAATACAGCAACAGCGCCCAGTGATAGTGTTGCTAACTCAACATTTCCTTCTTTCAAAGTACGTGAAGTTGAAACAGGATCGATGTAAAAACTATCAGAACTATTATTAATAAATACGTAATACTTCCCTCTAACGCCTTGGTCCGGCTCACCAAAGTCATTTGGATTATCATAAATTATTATGTCTTTAGCACCTTCACTAATAACACCATCATTTGTTGAAAGACCGACGATTAACCATAAACTATCGTTTTGTAATTTAAATATGTCGTTTAAAGAATGCCCATTTAGGTAGAGCACCTCTGAAGAATCGTTCGGTATTTCACTATCAGAGGAACCTCCGCCTTCACCACATGCAGAGAGTAGAAAAATGAAGACAAAAACACAGCAAAATTTCATGAAATATCCTTTTAAATTAATAGACTATATTATGGTAACAGTAGAGTGATTGTTATACAACGTAACTCAGTTGTAGGCTTTATAGGAAGTCGATAACCACTCTTTATAACATATAGGGCGTGATTTATGGCTAAGCTATTATGTTATTTTCTAACAATGTTTACTTAGCCAGTTTTACTAACTCAGGTTCAGCTTCACAGAGTAAAGTAAATAACTGGATTTGGTTGTGAGCTCGATCTAAATTATGTTTTTCACGACTTACTTGGAAATAACTATCGCCATTTAAGTAGTCTGTTAAAAAACGTGTACCAAGACTAAAAGGTAATAACTTAGCGCCAACAATTAAGCTGTCTTTTTCAAGTGCAGATATATTATTACCAAAAGCATTTTGATAGCTCTGAATAAGTGCTTCAAAAATATCTAATTTAATCTCCATATCATCAATATTACTATCATCTTCTGCAAGGTTACTGCAACAGGCTCTCACCATGTCGCCAAAGTCATGCATTAATAAACCAGCCATACAAGTATCAAGATCAATTACAGCACAAGGGATGCCACCTTCAGTAAATAATAAATTATTTATTTTAGTATCGTTGTGCGTGACGTGTAGGGGTAACTTTTGGCTGATATTGACAACCTGATCAATAAAACCTTGTTGGGCTAAGCAAAAGTTGACTAAGTTACGACAGCCCGATAAACGACCTCGTAGATCGATTTCAATGGCTTCGTTAAGTTGTCGCATACGGAAACTAATATCATGAAAGCCTTCAATGATAACCGCGAGCTCTTCAACGGGAAAGTCACTTAGCGTGCAGCTAAATTCTGCAAAAGCATTGGCAACGAGTGCTGCTTGTTTAGGTGATTCAACTTCTTCTAATGTGTAAGAGTTACTAATAAACTCCATTAAGCGCCAAAAATTATCACCAACTTTGCTAAAAGTCTCGCCTGATTTATTCAATATTTGTTGGGGAACTGCTAGTGGGTAGTTGCCGCTATTTTTTTGCTGTTGTAAATGAAGGTTTATTTTTTGTGCGTTACTACTCAACTCAGCGGTTTTAGGAAAAACATCATGGTTGATTTGCTGTAAGACAAACTCACAATCTGGGGTGGTCAACTTATAAGTATTATTGATATGGCCATTGCCTAAAACAACGATCTCAACTTCAGCAAAGTCATAATCATAGTTATTGAGAACAGTATCTATATCTGAGTGGAGCGAAACTGATTTGTTATCCATTGCTTTTAATACTTATATTTTAGTGACTATCTTGTTAGCAATGTGATTATGCAAGTAAATACTTACTAGTGAGCTTATGCTAATACGTTAATCTGTAACAAATTAACGTGTAACAAATTAGCGCAAGATCTTACTCTTTTTTGTCAAATAGTACAGCAACTTTCTCATCGACTCGTTTGTTATCCTATAGGAATGGGCGAAAATCAATGCGCTTTAGCACTAAGCAGTTTTTACCTTTAGGCTGAATTTACTGTTTAGAGTAGTCTGAATGCTATGATTTTGACGTTTTCGGAACAATGAAGAGTCGTGACACTATTAACCTCAGCTATGAGGTTAATAGTGTCACGGGTGAAAGCTATAAATCAGCTAATGGGTTCTGTGGCCAAGGAGCCTCAAAAAATGGCGCTATCACGTCGTTACTTACTTCGCTCAACTGTTTATATTGCCAGTCAGGGGTTTGGTCTTTATCTATTAATAAAGCTCGCACGCCTTCAGCAAATTCAGTATGACGAATAATGGTTGTGGCAAGTAAGACTTCTTTTTCAAAAACAGTTTTTAAACCTAAGCCTTTACATAGTTCGAGCTGATGGAATATCCACTTAACCGCCAAAGGAGAGCCACTAGCTAAGCCATCTTTTGCGCGTTGAAGCCACTTGTCATCAGTTTCTAGAGCTGAAAAGTTAGCTGCTATTTTTTCTACATCATCACTGCGACATAAATCATTAATTAATGTCTGATGAGTGGCTAAGTTTCCTGCTGGAAACTCTGCAATACACTGACTTTGATGATGATTAAAAATGTTATCTAAGTTGTGGTTTATTTCAAAGGCAGAACATTCTAAAGAGGTCAGCTCATCGATAACGGCTTGCTTGCTTGTTTGTGTAATTACGTAGTTAGCAATACCAGCATAAAGACCGTCGGCAGCGTTAATGGAAGAACTTGTTAAGGCTAAAAAGCGGCCACAATACCCCGGCATAGTATTTAAAAAGTAACTACCACCAACATCAGGAAATAAGGCAATAGTTACTTCTGGCATAGCAATACGAGTTCTTTCTGTGGCAATACGATAAGCGCAGCCAGCAAAAACACCCAGACCACCACCCATCAAAATGCCATGGCCCCATGCGATGGTCGGTTTAGGGTAATTATGCAGTAAATAATCTAAGCGATATTCACGCTCAAAAAATGTTTCTGCATATTCACATGGACCACCAGGCTGTTCAATAGACGACTTGTACAAGGCTTGTACATCACCACCCGCACAAAATGCTTTTTCACCTGCACCTTGGATAAACACCGCAGCAATTTTATCATCTGTTTGCCATTGTTCTAATTGAGCAGACATCAGATCAATCATTTCCAGAGTTAATGCGTTTAACGTTTTTTCACTGTTTAGTGTCAAAACGCCTATACACTGGCCATTTTTAATCGCTAATTCTTCTACTATTACAGGAGTTGTCATTAGTTATTCTTCCATTGAGGTTTACGCTTTTCAATAAAAGCGCTAACACCTTCTTTTTGATCTTCGCTATCCCATAATTTGACAAAAAGCTCACGTTCTTTAGTGTAAGCCGAATTAATATCACCATTACGAGCTGCCATAATCAATGATTTACAATAAGCAACGGAAGTCGGTGATTGACTTTCAACTTTCTCAGCTAGCGCTAAAGCGCGCGATAATGAAGTGCCAGTAGGGACTACTTCAGAGACTAAGCCTATTTTTTCTGCTTGGGGTGCTTTGATACGCTCACCTAATAAAATCATGCGCTTAGCCCAACCTTCACCGATTAACCACGACAACTGTTGTGAGCCTAAACCACAAGGTAATAAACCAACAGCCGCTTCAGGCAATGCCATTTGTGCTTGCTCTTCACATATCCTGACATCGCAAGATAATGCGACTTCTAATCCGCCTCCCATTGCAAAACCAGTAATAGCAGCGATAGAAACCCCTTGATAATTTGCTAGCGCTTCAAATGCACCGCCAAAAGCGGCCGAAAAGTCGAAGGACAAACCTTTGTCATCATGATTGAATCTATTCAGATCTGCTCCTGCACTAAAGAACTTTTCACTGTCACTTGTTAAAATAAGTGAGTAATTATCTTTGTCTTCATTTAGCACGCTAACTAACTGTTTTAGATAATTTAAGCTCTCAGGTGTCCAAGTATTTGCCGGAGGGTTGTTAAAAGTCACAATAGCGACATGGCCGCGTTTTTCTACTTTTAATAAATCACTCATCGATAACTCCATAAAACATTGCTTACAAACAATGTTTAAAAATTTGGTTTAAATAATAGGGTTCAAAAACTCTAGTGCTGCACTAACGAATAATGTCGGTGGCACCTTCTTCTAAGACACGTCGTGCGGTAATGACCCGCATAATTTCATTAGTCCCTTCAAGGATCTGATGAACACGCGCATCGCGCATATATCGCTCAATTGGATATTCTTTGATATACCCATAACCACCGTGTAATTGCAGTGCATCGTTACAAACATTAAAACCAACATCGGTTGCAAAACGTTTTGCCATGGCACAATATGTTGATTTATCTGGGTCGTTTATATCTATTTTGCTTGCTGCTAATCGAATCATTTGTCGAGCAGCTACTAATTCTGTCACCATGTCAGCCAACTTAAACTGCAAAGCTTGAAAAGCAGCTAATGGTTTACCAAATTGTTTACGTTCTCGCATATAGGCTTGCGACAAATCAATACAGGCCTGCGCAGCACCAATTGAACAACTCGCGATGTTAATACGACCACCGTCTAAACCTTTCATCGCAATTTTAAATCCTTCACCTTCAGCACCTAATAAACAATCGGCAGGCAGCTTAGCGTTCTCAAAACTAATGGCGCGTGTTGGTTGAGAATTCCAGCCCATTTTGTCTTCATTTTTACCATAACTAACACCCGCAAGATCAGCAGGAACCGCAAAGGCTGAAATGCCTTTAGCGCCTTCTTCTTGTGAGCCTGTGCGTGCCATCACGACTAATACATCGGTTTCACCCGCACCACTGATAAACATTTTACTGCCGTTAAGTAGGTAATAATCACCGTCTTTTTTAGCTGTGGTGCGTAAAGACCCTGCGTCACTACCTGCGCCAGGTTCGGTTAAACAATATGATGCGAGTTTTTGACCCATGACTAAATCATCACACCATTGCTGTTTGGTTGATTCTGTACCCCAAGTGGATATCATCCAACTTGCCATGTTATGAATTGAAATAAAGGCAGCCGTTGAAGTACAACCTACGGCTAATTCTTCAAGAATGATGGAGGTATCTAAGCGCGGTAAATTCATACCACCGACATCTTCTGGGCAGTACATGCCCATAAAGCCTAATTCACCCGCTTTTTTAAACATGGCTTTGGGAAAAATTTTCTTCTCATCCCATTCACTGGCAAATGGCTTCATTTCTCCGGCTGCAAAGCTTCGTGCAGCATCTTGAAAGGCTAATTGATCTTCGTTCAGTAAAAAATTCATAAATGCCCTTATTTCGAGTCATTACCAAGATAACTGGTATGGCCTGATTGTATTATTTTTATATTCTAATGAAACAATAACATGAACTTTATTGCTTTGATAAAACTACTAGGACTATATAAACACATTGAAATAGGGGCGTGAATTAACTATATTATTCTTTTGATGGATTATATTGCGTTCTGGTGTGAGGCTTGAAAAATTAATTTTTTACTGATGAAGAATAAAATGAGAACGGATAGATGAGTAAACCTTCACGTTGGCCACTTACCGCAGACGGAATCCGTTTTATTACGCCTCATGTTCTAGTTAAGCGTTTGCAAAACGATCCTTTAGCGAAAGGACTTTTTGTTACTGCAATGGGCTATTACCCAACTGCAAGTGGCCATGCTATGGAACGTAAAGGGCATCCCGATCATATTCTTATTTACTGCACCGCGGGAAGTGGCTTTCTTACTATGGCAGGTAAAACAATAATTATTAATAGTGGCGATATTTTTTATTTACCAGCAGGTTCAAAGCACAGTTATCAAGCAAGTAAAGGCTCACCTTGGACATTGTATTGGCTTCATTTTGATGGCACGTTAGCAAACGACTTTTGCAGACATATAAATATTGTTGAACGTAAGTTTACTATCGGCGTTCAACCCAGAGTCATCCGCGTCTTTGACGGTATCTCGCACCTTCGTCACAGTAGTCACAGTCTGGCTGAATTTATTCAAGGCGGTCATCAGGTGCAAGCATTGTTAAGTTATATCGCTTTGTTAGTACAGCAGCGACAACCTAGTGCGAGCAATACCTTTGATACCGAGAATATACGCGCCATGATGCAAGAACATATTCATAGTAAGCTGGATCTTGACTCATTGGCTGAAGCAGCCAAGTTATCTAAATACCATTTTTCAAAGAAGTTTAAACAAGTCACGGGTGAGTCGCCCATTAGTTATTTTATTAATATGAAAATGCAACGCGCCTGCTATTTGTTAGACAGCACTCCACGCTCTGTTAAGCATGTTGCATCAGAACTGGGTTACCACGATACTTATTACTTCTCGCGCTTGTTTAAAAAAAATATAGGCATGTCGCCTGCTATTTATCGTAAAGCTAAACTCTAGATAGACTTTGATTGTAGACGTATATTGAGGTAGGGCAGGCGCAAAAATCTTGGGTAAGAGAATAAGCAATAGTTGAATTGGCAGGTTATTTTCAAAAAATAAAGCAACACTACTATTGTGTTGCTTCATTTTAATTAAAACGTATACCCAGGCCACTTGAAGATGATGCTTCAGGTCGTTTGGGCATATATCGCTATTAGTACTGTGGTTTTGACATATTCATTATCTTAGTTACCATAGCATCAACACTCCAACTGGCCGGTTTTTGACGAGGAGGAAATTCGACAAAGGTTTTCATTTCATTTGCTGTGATTGCAATACCCCGAGAAAATTCAAAAATATGGTCAACATACCACTTTTCATAACTACCTGATTCATCGCGAGCTCGCTCATAAGGATCTTGACGTAAATTGGTTAACAGTGGGGCTCTTAACTGAGTTAATGGGCATATCCACACATTTAAACCATCACATTCTTGAATACTGTATTGCAGCTTCATATCGCCAAAACGAACGGCAGATAAATCGCCACCATCGGTAAAATACAAATAACTAGGTCGAGGTGCTTTGTCCGTTTTTCCTGTAAGGTAAGGCAACAGGTTATAACCATCTAAATGTACTTTATACTTTTTGCCATTAACTGTGGTCCCTTGTTTTAGTTTTTCTTTAATATCAGTGACACCTGCAGCAGCCAACAATGTTGGTGCCCAATCCATATGTGACACCATTTCTATTTTAGCGTCGCCGGCGGCAATTTTACCTGGCCATCTCACCATCGCAGGTACACGGAATCCGCCTTCCCACGTGGTATTTTTCTCACCTTTAAAGGGAATAGTGCCACCATCTGGCCAAGAAAAAACTTCAGCCCCGTTATCAGTTGTGTAAAGCACAATAGTATTGTCAGCAATATCTAAGGTGTCTAATTGATCTAATAATACGCCAACCTGATAGTCATGCTCCATCATGCCGTCACCGTAGATGCCGCCACGTTTTGATAAACCTTGCGACTCATCTTTTAAATGTGTCCAAATATGCATGCGAGTTGCATTAAACCAGACAAAAAAGGGCTTGTTGTTCTTATGTGCTTTATTGATAAACTTAGTCGTTGCCGCTAAAAATTCATCATCGATTGTTTCCATGCGTTTCTTGGTTAACGACCCTGAATCTTCTATTTTTCCATCCGCAAAGGAATGAATAACACCTCTTGGACCAAACCGTTTTTTATAGGCTTTATCTTTTGGGTAATCAGGATGTTCTGGCTCTTCTTCTGCATTCAAGTGATACAAGTTACCCAGAAACTCATCAAAACCGTGATTGGTTGGTAAAAACTCATCCTTATCCCCTAAGTGATTCTTACCGAATTGACCGGTAACATAACCTCTATCTTTTAATAGTTCAGCAATGGTGACATCTTCTGCACGCAAGCCTTTATCTGAGCCGGGTAGACCGACCTTGGTTAAACCTGTGCGTACTGGGTATTGACCTGTGATAAAAGCAGAACGACCTGCAGTACAGGAGTTTTCGCCGTAATAATCAGTAAATAACACACCTTCTTTTGCTATACGGTCGATGTTGGTAGTTTTATAGCCCATCATGCCGTGGGTATAGGCGCTTATATTACTTTGGCCTATATCGTCTCCCCAAATAGCTAGTATGTTTGGCCGATCAGTATCCGTGGTTGCTGAGGCAACTCCCGAAGTGGCTAATAAACAGATTGTTATGATTTTACTGAAATTCATTGTTAAGTAACTCTTCATAGGTAAAAAATTATCCATTAGTTAATTGCTCTGGTTTCATTAAGCCAATACGGTTCACGTAATTCATTTTTCATGATTTTACCTGCACCTGTAATAGGGAAAGCTTCCGTTCTGATTTCAATACTCTGCGGAACTTTATAGCCAGCAATATATTCACGGCAGTGACTAAATATTTCTTCATTCGTGATTTCTTGTCCTTCATTCAGTCTCAGAATGGCATGCACTGACTCACCCCATTGCTCACTTGGAATACCTAACACAACGGACTCTTGAATAGCGGGATGATGAGACAGCGCGTTTTCAACTTCAGCAGAAAAAACATTTTCTCCACCGGTAACAATCATATCTTTAAGCCTATCGACCAAGAAAATAAAACCATCTTCGTCCATGTAACCCGCATCACCTGTCATTACCCAGCCATCAATGAGGGTGGCGGCGGTTTGTTCGGTATTATTCCAATAACCCAACATACTGTTTGGGCCTGATGCCGCTATTTCGCCTACTTTTCCTTTTGGTAACACTTTGCCGTTTTCATCCCTGATCTCAACACTAACGCAATAGGCAGGACGCCCAGCTGAACGAAGTTTTCCCGCGTTAGGACCTTCTAAAACGTGGTACTCGGAAGGAAGAATCGATATAACAGGAGATAATTCAGATTGCCCATAGGCTTGAATAAACTTTACCGAGGACATCTTTTCCATGGCAGCAATTAAGGTGCCTTCTGGCATGGGAGACGCACCATAAATAATATGCTTGAGACTACTAAAATCGGCGTTATCTAATGCAGGCGTAGCCAGCATCATGGTCACCATAGTAGGTACCAATAAAACATGGTTTACTTGTTTATGTTCGATAGCTTCAATAACAGACGTTGCCTCAAAATAAGGTACAAATACCTGAGATAAACCGCCAATAACCATGGCATAACTTACGCCAACATCGGCAAGATGAAACATAGGCGCCGCATGAAGGTAACGCTCACCGGCGACGTTTAAGCCCATCTCTGCTGTGACCACAATGGAACTTGACCATAAATTCGTATGCGATAGCATTACACCTTTAGGAAACCCTGTGGTGCCACCGGTATAAAATATGCCGGCAAGTTTACTATAGTCATTTTCAACGGGGGCAATGGCATCAGCATGCTCAATTAATTGTTCATAATTAAGCATGCCTGCAGGGGTTTCACCGTCGCCCATATAAATGATTACTTGAATCTTTTCACATTGCTTTGCTAGTTCCTTACCCATTTCTAGAAAGGCATCATCGACAAAAAGCACGCTACTTTGTGAATTTTCTAATGAGTAGATATTTTCTTTAATGGACCAGCGAATGTTTAGTGGTACAACAACGCCTCCGATCCAAGGAATAGCATTGTAATATTCGAAATATCGATCTGAATTCATGGCGAGAATAGCCACGTGATTTTCTTGTCCTACCCCATGTTCAACTAATGCTCCGGCAAGTTTGGCAACCCGTTGTTCCACTTCCTTCCATGTTCGCTCTCTATCACCGAAAGATGTGCCAATATTATTACTAAATATTGTCGCATTGCGTTGTAGTGCCTGATAAAAGTACATAAAAACCTCTTTTTTCAACTGAAAAAGCGCAGTTTTATTTTTTTAAAATAAAATGAACACTTAGTGCAACTGATATTATTATAGTTACCGTCATGTATTGCGGTATATATTGCTTCAATCTTGCTATTCAAACTATCGGTTTGGCGATTAAAGAAACATGATAATAAGCGCCAAAATTGAAATCAATTGACGCATAAAGACAAGAGGGATTTATTTACCTGTTTGGTATAAAGGCTAGTTTTTATATTTTGAAGGGCTGCAACCGGTCCAGCGAATGAAGGCGCGGGTAAAAGAGGCCATTTCACTAAAACCGCAACGCTCGGCAATTTCATCAAGACGTTTGTCGGTATGTTCCAGGTAAAAAATCGCTTTTCTTTGGCGAATATCATCTTTAATTTGCATATAATTTGAATTTTCTGCATCAAGCTTACGTTGCATGGTTCTTACAGATACCCCTAATTGTTCAGCAAGTTCGAGTTGGTTAGGAAATCTGGCATAGGGGCATGCAGACAACAAATCTTTAATTTGTCTAATAAAACCTAGGGTCTGAAAAGAATATGTGATCAATGAGAGGGGAATATCTAAGTAAGATTTAACTTCCTGATAATCACATTTTATTGGCTGTTTGAGCCACTTTATATCAAAAGCTAATTCACAATGTTGCTGATTAAACTTTATTGGGCAAGCAAAAAGAAATTGATAATCACTAATATTCTTTGGTTTATCTTCCATAAAGTGGCTGTATTTCAACGGTATTTCTTTTTTGATCAAGGTTGATAATACTTTGTGCCCCATACATGTACATAAAGCACTAATGAGTAGTGAAAATCGGGGGTCTTTAACTTTGGGGATAAAACGCCAACGTACAAGTGAACCCTCAATAATCGTGCTGGAGTTCACCGGACTTTGAGATATTCTTATCACTTGCTCTATTGCTGTTAACGCTTGAGCTAAAGTTTGTTCAGTACATGCTGATTTGACCATAAGATCTACTGATCCGCGTGGTAACTTTGCTGCCCCTGCGCCTAGAAATTCATCATCTGAGTATTCGAGGATAATGGTATACCCCTTGACAATGTAATGCTTTGAGATAACCACTTGGGGATCTTCAATTGACTTTAATGATAACCCTATTCTTTTAGCGAACTCTTCTCTTGCAAGGCCTAATGATTCACCAAGAAAGCAAAAATCCCTAACAAATATATTGGTAGCAAATAACTCTCCTGATGCGGCAGAGATATCATTTTGATTCAATTTTTTCTCCCTGATTTACTCGTTAAATATAATTATAAATAGCCTGACATCATGTTCGTTTTGTTTTTATACGTCAATTGATTTCAATTTTGACGTTTATTGTCATATAAGAACAATACGCTAACTTGCTAGTTTTAATAGGGCGATAGTTAAGACAATAACAAAACACTTAACACAATATGTAATAAAAATATTTACTCTTTAACGCTTTTAAACTTCGTAACTTCGATGCATAAACCGTTAAATATTAAGAGAGAACAGCATGTTAAATACAAGCGACATAGGTAAAGTATTTCCATCGGTGACCGCCGCAATTGAAAAAGGTCGTTTACGCTTTTTCGCCAAAGCGATTGGTGAAACAAATCCTATTTATACAGATGAGGCTGCAGCAAAAGATGCGGGGTATGCGTCTTTACCACTGCCACCAAGTTTCTTTTTTAGTTTAAAAATGGACGTACCTAATCCGTTTGAAAACTATGAAAAGGTAGGTGCACCATTGGCAAAACTACTGCATGCGAATCAAGCCTTTGTTTATCATCAATCGGTAATAGCTGGGGACTCGTTAACGTTTGAAAGCCATATTGCCGACATTTATAACAAAAAAGCGGGCGCATTAGAGTTTTTAGTAGAACAAACGAAAGTCTCTAATCAACGAGGTCAACACGTTGCAGATATGACAACAACACTCGTTGTTCGTAACTAATAGGCTGATAAATCGCACAAAACTGAATAAGAGAGAGTTTTATAATGATTGGATTTGATGACGTTCAAGTGGGCGATGAGTTACCTGTATTACACACCAAAGCGATTTCACGCACAACCCTTGCGTTATTTGCTGGTGCTTCGGGAGATCATAACCCAATGCATATCGATCTCGACTTCGCAAAAAACGCGGGCATGGATGATGTTTTTGCTCATGGCATGTTATCTGTAGCTTATTTGGGACGACTGTTAACAGGTTGGGTTGCGCAAACAGCGATTAAAAAAATTGACGTACGCTTCACCTCTATCACGCAACTGTTTGCCGAAATTAGCTGTAGCGCCATCGTTAAAGAAAAGTTTGAGCGTGATGGTACTAAGTTAGTGCTGCTAATGATTGATGCGAAAGATCAAAGTGGCGACATTAAAATTTCTGGCAGTGCTGAAATAGCGCTTAAGTGATCTTTAGCTAATTAACCTAAATAATTTAATCAACGACAGAAATAAAGAGATAATGATGAGTAAGAATTTACAAAATAAAGTGGCATTAATTACCGGCTCTGGCCGTGGCATTGGTAAAGCATTGGCATTAAAATTCGCCAGTGAAGGTGCAAAAATTGTCATTAATGATTTAGATGAGGCACCTGCACAAGAAGCTGTCTCTGAAATCAAAGCTACTGGCGGGGAGGCTATTGCTTTTGTTGGTAGTGTTACGGAAGAAGGCTTTGCTGAAAATTATATTGCTGCCGCAGTAGAGGCCTTTGGTACACCCGATATTTTAGTGAATAACGCTGGGTATACCTGGGATTCATTGCTACACAAGGCCGAGGATAAACAGTTTGATGCTATGTATGATATTCACCTTAAAGCTCCTTTTCAGCTCAATCGAGCCTTTACAAAGGCGGTAACATCAGCGGCAAAAAATGAAGCTGAGGCTGGCATAGAAGTGTTCCGTAAAATAATCAATATTTCATCTATCGCTGGTGAATATGGAAATATTGGACAGGTAAATTATTCATCGATGAAGTCGGCATTAAATGGCATGACTAAAACCCTTTCTAAAGAGTTAGGTCGCCTTAAAATCAATGTTAATTGTATCGCTTTTGGTGTGGTTGAAACTCGTTTAACCCAAGCAACCGATGTAAAGAAGACTATTGTAGTTGATGGCAACGAAGTTGGCGTTGGCATTCCTGAAAAAGTGAGTGCGGGTTTTGCTCGAATGATCCCACTTGGACGCAGTGGTACTGCAGAAGAAGCGGCTAACGGAATTTATTTATTTTGCACACCAGAATCAAACTACATTAGCGGCCAAACAGTGGTCGTTGGTGGTGGTTTAAGAATGTAGGAAAAAAATTATGACTCCTTTTTATTGCACTTGGATTGATGAAGATTTACGAATTTTTTCAGAATCGGTAAATAAGTTTATTGATAAAGAAATTGCTCCCTATTATGAAAAATGGGAAGACGACGCTTGGATGCCAAGAGATATATGGAACAAGTTAGGTGAAGCTGGTTTGTTGTGTGTGGACATGCCAGAAGAATACGGCGGTTTTGGTGTCGACTTTAAGTTTGCAGCACTGATTAATGATATTTTTTATCGTCGCGGTGTTGGCGCTATAGCGGGTGGTGGTATTGCTGTTCATGCCGGTATTGTAGGTCACTATATTTTAAATATGGGTACTGAAGCACAGAAACAAAAGTACTTACCTAAAATGGCCTGTGGTGAATGTGTTGGTGCTATTGGTATGACCGAGCCAGGTGCGGGTAGTGATTTGAAAGCATTGAAAACATCGGCGAAGAAGGTTGATGGCGGTTATGTGATTAATGGTAGTAAAACCTTCATCTCTAACGGTCAACACTGCGATATTGTGGTACTCGCCTGTAAAACCGATCCCAATGCGGGCGCGAAAGGTGTTTCATTATTTATTGTTGATGCGGACACCAAAGGTTTCGTCAAAGGTCAAAAACTGAAGAAGCTTGGTATTCATTGCCAAGATACCTCAGAACTATTTTTTGATGACATGTTTGTACCTGATGATGCGTTGTTGGGACCACTTAATACTGGTTTTATCGCCATGATGAAGGAATTGCCTCGCGAACGTTTATTGTTAGCAGTCGGAGGACAGGCAGCGGCCGAGGGTATGTTAGAAATAACGCTAGATTATGTGAAAGAGCGCAATGCTTTTGGTAAGCGTATAGCTGACTTTCAAAATACGCGTTTTAAATTGGCAGAGCTTGCAACAGGCGTTCGTGTGCAAAAAGCCTTTGTTGATCAGTGTGTGATGCTACTGGCTGAAAACAAACTCGATGCGGTTACCGCTTCAATGGCTAAACTGCATGTTACTGAGTTACAAGGGAAAGTAGCAGATGAGTGTTTACAGTTTTTTGGTGGCTACGGCTACATGACCGAATACAGAATCGCGCGAGAATTTGTTGATGCACGGGTGCAACGAATTTACGGTGGTACTTCAGAAATAATGAAAGAAATCATCGGCAGAGAGCTGATTAAAGAATAAAAATAAGAATAATATTAAGAAAAAATAACGAATTATTACAATAACTAGGCTAAAAAATATAATAAAAAGCCTTGCTCACTTAAGTGGAATAATTGGAGATATTATGAATATCCTACCTATAGCAAAAAGCATGATCGCAATGTCGGTTGCCTCTGCGTTATTAGTTAATAACGTGGCAGCGGAAGAGCAAAATGAGTCGATAGTTGATACTAAAGATGTTGAGGTGATTGAAGTGAGAGGTGGTCAACGGGTGAAAACCCTGCGAGAAGTGCCTGCTTCTGTCAGTGTCATTAGCGGTGAATCATTGAGCCAAATGAAAATTAATAAGTTAGATGACTTATCTCAGTCTCTACCTAACGTTAGTATTTCTGAAAATGCGGTACAAGATACTATTTCTATTCGTGGGGTAAATTCAGATCTTCAAGCGGGCGGTGAGCAATCTGTCGGCATATTTTTAGATGGTGTTTATCATGGACGAGGTGTGCAATCACGTTTTTCGTTTATGGATGTTGATGCTATTGAGGTATTACGTGGCCCTCAAGGAAGTTTATTTGGTAAAAATACCGTGGGTGGTGTTATCAGCATTTTGCCAGCACAACCGAAAGATTATTTTGAAGCAAAACTAACTGCAGCTTATGAATTTGAATATGAAAAAGTCGATTATTCAGGCTATGTAACTGGGGCACTTAACGAGAGTGGATCTTTAACGGGACGTTTTGCTTTTAAAGGATCAAATAGTGAGGAAGGTTGGGTTGAAAATGAAGCCAATGGCGAAACCATGCCGACCAAGGAAGATAGCGCTCTTCGCGGTATTTTAAACTGGCAGGTAAACGATGACTTTAAAGTTAATTTGCGTGCAGAAAATGGTACATTTGAAACAAAAGGTGCTCCTTATGAGATCCTCTACTTAGAAGACAGTCAACCCATTACAGGGCTCGCTAGAATGTTTGGCGCAGAAGCCAATATTGATGGTAAAACCAATATTTCAAATGGTAATTACCCTGGCTTAGGCTTTAATGGCGAAGAAACACCTTATTTCATGGATGCTAATTTTAGCGAATATGCACTAAAAAGTGACTATAAAATAGATCAAGGCACCATTAGCGCCACCATAGCACAATCTAATTTAGATTTTGTTCGCTCTCAAGATGCTGATTTTGGTCCTTTACCCGTCATACAGTTTAGTGAATCAGAAGACTACGAACAGAACAGCGTCGAGTTAAGATTTGTTTCAGAAGATAACGATGACTTTGAATATTTATTTGGTGTCTTTTGGCAAAACAGTGATTTATTAGTTGATGCGGTTGCTGATTTTGCCACAGCACCGGGTACTCCTGTTGCGGGCGCCTTTCCTATTCCTATTGAACATGCCGTAACCAGTCGTTTTAACGAACTTGAACAAGAAACTGATAGCTTAGCGTTATTTGGACAAGTTACCTTTGGCTTAACTGAGTCGTTAAAACTTGAACTATCAGGGCGTTATTCGAAAGAAGAAAAAACAGGTCGTCAAACAGTGGAAGTATACGGTGGTACGGGTGATGGCAGTAAGAGCGGTTTACCGCTAACTAACCCAATGGAGCTCTTCATTTGGAGTCAGGCCATTATGGAAGCGACCCCGCATTCTGTACCATTGAGTCGAGAAGAGAACTTGTTTTCACCTTCTGCTAGTTTGACTTGGCTTGCCTCTGATACGGCTAGTTTTTATGTTTCTGTGAGTAAAGGTTTCAAAGGCGGTGGTTTTAATGCTATCGCTATGTCACCAGACTTAGATGAAATTGAATACGAAAATGAAGAAGCCATTTCTTCTGAAATTGGCGGTAAATTCGAATTTTTCGACGGTACTGTGCTGTTAAATACCGCTATATTTAATGTCGCTTATGACAATATGCAAACCACATTATTTACTGGCGGAACAACGTTTGTTGTTGAAAATGCAGCAAAAGCTACCTCTCGTGGTCTTGAGGCTGAATTACGATGGTTAATAAACGACGAATTTACCTTAGATGCTAACCTTGGTTACATTGATTTTGAATTCGACGATTATAAGAATGCCGGTTGTACAGCACAGCAAGTGATTGACTCAGGTTTGACGGGGTCAGCTTGTGCCGCTGCGGGGCTGAATGATCTTTCAGGTAAAACCAATCAAGATGTGCCTGAAATAACGCTATCGTTAAGTTTACAACATGAGTTCGCCATAAACGAATATGTGGTCACTAGCCGTATTGATAGCAACTATGTTGATGACTTCTTTGCTACTGCAGATTTAGACCCTATCACAGTGCAAGAGGCTTATATTGTTTGGAATGCCGCAGTAAGTGTCGCTTCGCCTGATGGTCTTTGGAAAACAGATCTTATCTTTAAAAATATAACCGATGAGAGCTATTTTTATTATGCCAATGATGTACCGCTATTTGCCGGTTCTCAATTTGCTTCCTTTAGTCAACCTAGCACGGTAACACTACAATTTAGTTACTTATTTGAGTAATCAGTTACTCATTGTTCATTAGGTTTTTAACAAACAGAGGAGGGAGGAAACTCCCTCCTTATTTTTATAAGGTTAGCTATGTCAGCACTTGCGAATGTCAAAATATTAGATTTTTCAACCTTGCTACCGGGTCCTTTTGGCACCTTAGTATTAGCGGATTTAGGCGCCCAGGTGTTACGTGTTGAAGCGCCGGGTCGTACTGATTTAGCACGCATCATTGGCGAGCTTGATGGTGATGCTTCGTATGCACATCGTTATTTAAATCGCTCGAAAAAATCCATTGGTTTAGATCTTAAAAAGCCAGACGCTATTGAGATTGTCAAGCAACTGATTGCTGAGTATGACGTGGTGGTTGAGCAATTTAGACCCGGCGTGATGGACAAATTGGGCTTAGGTTACCAAGCGTTAAAAGTGATTAACCCTAAACTTATTTATTGTTCTTTAACGGGATATGGACAAACAGGACCTTATAAAGATAGAGCTGGTCATGATAATAACTACTTGGCTATCGCGGGCACGCAAGACTATAGCCGCAGAATAAATACCTGTCTCTTATACACATCTCCGGGCCCA
>CAJXRC010000042.1 GCA_913058405.1 uncultured Colwellia sp.
ACTCGTGACATTCACGTTGGCAACGTGATGCTCTACCAGCTGAGCTACAGCCGCTAAATTTAAACTTAATATTTACAAACTTTAGTAAACCAATTTCGCTAGATAATGTAACATCGTCTTGGCTCATTTCGTTTTACTTGCTGACTCCCTGTCAACGAAAACGCATTCTACATCTAAATATTTTCCAGTCAACTATTAAATCAAATTTTTATTCTAACTGCTTAAAAAGCGAGTCGTTTGCGCTATTTTTAACTAAACGGTCTATTTATTGGACCGTTTATATTTAAACAACGCTTTTATAAAAGTTTACTGCCCTTTCAACTCCGGCCACGCCGCTTTGAAATAACTAATCCAGGTAGTAACAGTTAATACCGTCGCGATTGAATAAAAGGCATAAGAAAGATAATTAATAACTTCATGCGGCAAATAAAATAGAATTAGCGGAATATCATAACTAGGTTGCCAAATCAGTCCCATAATACCGAGCATTTGCGCAGCGGTTTTATATTTCCCCATATTAGAAACCGCAATAATGTCACGCTTCCCTATAGAAGACATGAATTCACGCAACGCACTGATAAACACTTCTCGCGCTATCATGATAATAGCGGCTATAGAAACTAACCATGAACTGTAGTCTTGCGCAATCATGACCAAGGCAACAACAACCATGAGTTTGTCGGCTACGGGATCTATAAACGCCCCAAAAGCTGATGATTGATTAAGCTTTCTAGCAAGATAACCATCTAATATGTCGCTAATTGCCGCCAACCAGAAAACAGCGAAGGCACCAAAGTTACTCCATGAAAGGGGTAAATAGAATATTATCAAGAAAATAGGGATCAAGATGATCCGGAATAAAGTTATTTGATTAGGTATTGTCCACATTTACTTTTCACTACAAGTATTTTTCTTTAGTTTACACAAGTTGTTATAGCAGTGCTACGGCAGAATAGGACAAGTTTATACCCGTGACCATTCAAAGTGCATGTTTAAGTGGAAGAAAAAACAATTTAGGCAAAGCATTGATTGTAGGGAATGCTTGTTCAGGAGAATATGTTCCTGCATTCTCTAATAAGCTACATCCATGTAGCGTCTTTCTCAAAATTAACAACGATGTATAAATCGTTTTTAACCTGATCGTAGAAACGCTTGGGCAATGTCATTTTATTGTTACGCCAAAGAAAGAGGGAATAACCCTGATTTAATTAGCGCGACTCAAACTGAAATTGCTCCAGCACTCTAAATCGAACATTTTGAATGATGACGGGTATAGGTAAAAACATTGAATAAGATCTTGTATAGAACGCTCTATTCAATTTTTCGATAGGAGGTTAATATAAGTAACTATCATGGGTTATTTATCATGTAGGGCATTGTGGATTTTCTCTGCAAGGACATGGCTTATGCCCGGTACTTTGGCCAATGTTGCGATATCAGCTTGCATAACTTCTTGTAAGCCACCTAAAAACGTTAATAGGCTTTGACGTTTTTTTGCACCAATTCCCTCAATGGACTCTAAGCGAGACTTTTTACTCACCTTTTGTCTTTTCGCTCTATGTCCTGTTATAGCAAATCGATGTGATTCATCACGAATATGCTGCACTAAATGTAACGCTGGTGACGTTGCAGGTAACGAAATCAATTGATGGCTTCCCGCTAAAATTAATGTTTCTAAACCTGGTTTACGTGATTCACCTTTAGCAACACCGACTAACAAAGGTGTTCTAGTTAATGCCAATTCATTAAAGAAGTCTTCAGCTTTGGCAAGTTGCCCTTTACCACCATCGATGAAAACAATATCCGGTAACTTTTCTAATGCGCTATGTTCTTCAGGCTTAGTTGGGTTAGCTTTTAATTTCCCATAACGTTTATTTAATGCAAATGCCATCGCGGCATAATCATCCCCAGGAGTGATGCCAAAGACATTATAACGGCGGTAATCCGTTTTAAGGGGCCCTTCTTGGTTAAAAACAACATTAGAGGCTATCGTTTGTTGCCCCATAGTATGACTTATATCGAAACACTCAATACGTTGAATACCATTTTCCAACTCAAACACTTCATTTAAAGCAACAAAGCGAGCTTGCATTGATTCTTTGTGGCTATTTCGAGTAACTAGTGCTGTTTGTGCGTTAGTACCGGCAAGCTTTAAATATTGCGCGCGTTCACTACGCGTATTAGTTGATATCTTAA
This sequence comes from uncultured Colwellia sp., assembly GCA_913058405.1. Lineage (GTDB taxonomy): Bacteria > Pseudomonadota > Gammaproteobacteria > Enterobacterales > Alteromonadaceae > Colwellia. The sequence goes on from CAJXRC010000042.1 coordinate 2,197, forward strand.
CGTCATGCTCAGCTTGTTCGCTGAGTAACGTAGCCAATTCGGCAACCTGTTCAATGGCCTCTTTAATAACAATCTCTTTTGGAATGCTACTCTGTATTTTGCCATGCGATAACGCATCATTGTTTAGGTAATGTTGCGCTATAAAAGCTTGCAATATATCACTATCACTACTTTCACTCGGCACTGTTGGGAAATAACTCTTACTGCCTAATATTTTATGCTGTCTAATAAAGAGCAAATGAATACACACTTGAGTTTTGTCTCTATATAACCCGACAACATCAAGTTCGGCTACATGACCACTTACGTGTTGCTGCTGCTGAACTTTACGCAATGTCACTATTTGATCACGATATTTTGCCGCAAGCTCAAAGTGCAGCTCATTACTTGCCAATTCCATCCTTGTAACTAACTGCTCAATTACTGCTGAGCTTTTTCCTTGCAAAAACAACTTAGCCAAATTGACTTGTTCTTTATAATCCTCAACAGATATTTTATCAACACAAGGTGCTGAGCAGCGGCCCAGCTGATGTTGCAGACAAGGTCTTGACCGAGCGCGATAATAACTGTCTTCGCATTGGCGAATGGGAAATATCTTCTGCATTAAGCGTAGACTTTCCCATACAGCGCCAACCGTAGGAAATGGGCCAAAGTACTCCCCTTTTACTTTCTTTCCACCACGATGCAAGCCTAACTTAGGGTGCTTATGAGCGGTAATAAGTAAATAAGGATATGATTTATCATCACGTAGTAAAATATTGTATTTTGGTTGATACTTTTTAATGTAGTTATTTTCAAGTATCAGTGCCTCACCTTCCGTATGGGTTACGGTCACTTCAATTGCGGCAATCTGTTTAACTAATACTTGTGTTTTAACTGACCCTACATCTTTTCGAAAATAACTCGCAAGGCGCTTCTTTAGCTGTTTAGCTTTACCCACATAAATAACTACTTGCTTACTGTCATACATTCGATAGACGCCAGCTTGCTCAGTAACAACACGCAAAAAAGCCTCACTATCAAAAGTTGAGGCTTGGATGGGTTGGTTATTCTCTAGATTATCAGTAGTTTTTTGAGGCATTGAGACGACTCTTTTAAAAGAGATTTACAGTTTTTCTGTTTTTAACATGCCATAGCGAATAGCTAAATGTGTTAACTCTACATCATTACTAACACCAAGCTTTTCAAACATTCTGTATCGATAACTATTAATCGTTTTAGTACTCAAATTTAGATGCTCTGAGATAGCAGGAACTTTATCACCACGCGTTATCATGATCATAATTTGAAGCTCTCGATCGGATAACGTATTAAAAGGATTGTCTTCAACAGATTTGAATTGGTTCAATGCCATTTTTTGGGCAATATCAGAAGGCAAGTAACGTTGGCCACTGTGCACAGCACGAATAGCATTAACCATTTCGTCAGGGCCAGCTTCTTTGGTTAAATATCCTGCAGCCCCCATTTGCATTACTTTACTTGGGAAGGGATCTTCGGTATGTGCAGTTAATACTATAATTTTAACATCTGGTGCAAAGCGTAAGATTTTCTTCGTTGCCTCAAGTCCACCCATGCCGGGCATATCCATGTCCATGAGTAATACATCAGGTTCACTTTTACGGCAGAATTTAATTGCCTCTTCACCGGTTTCACATTCACCAACAACCTTCAGCCCTTTAACGCTCGTTAAAATTTTATTAATACCGACTCGTACAAGGTGGTGATCATCAACCAATAAAACATTTATCACTTACAGCAACCTTAATTAAATATGAAAATAGCAAGAGTATAGCTAAACCACTGACTTTTCAATTGAATATTATAGAATACTAATGCTATTAAGATTTTATAATCTGGTGCTATATGAAAAGCCCAAATATTTGTGAATCATTTTTATTAACAACAGTTAGAGCTTGTTATTTTTTAACCAGCTATTTAACAAACCTATTTGACCATTTTTATAAGCAGCATATGTTAAGCGTACAGCATTGCTTAATATAACACTATCAGACCAGTTCGTTTGCTCACTAATAAGTTGATAACAGTTTTTTGCTTCCGGGGACAGATAACCGCGCATTTCCTGTAAGCCACGATCTTTTTGTCGTTCGCGATAGCGTTTTTGCTTCTCCGCATTACTCATGGCGACTTTTTTATTCGGCAACTCATTCGTTTCTTCGTCGTGTTTCATAACAGCTTGGTTTATTTCTAGTTACATAGACCTATAATTACGTATAACGGCAGCATAATCAAGATATGAAATAAATTTGGCTTCGAACATTTTTTAAAATATTTAACTGTTCAGAGTTGTTTAGTGTACAAGCGTACGCTAAAGTAGTCTCCTAAAATTTATTATCGGATTTCAGCTCATTATGGCTATGCCACAACAAAACTCATACAGTAAAGAAGATCTAGTAAAAGCAGGTACTGGGGAATTATTTGGTGAAGGTAATTCACAGCTTCCCTCTGATAACATGTTGATGATGGATCGTATTATTACCATCTCTGAAGAAGGTGGCGAAAATGGTAAAGGCTACATCTTAGCCGAATTAGATATTACACCTGACCTTTGGTTTTTTGATTGTCACTTTAAAGGCGACCCAGTAATGCCTGGTTGTTTGGGCTTAGATGCTATGTGGCAACTTGTTGGGTTTTTCTTAGCTTGGACTGGTGGTCCTGGTAAAGGTCGCGCTTTGGGTGTGGGTGAAGTTAAATTTACCGGTCAAATATTACCTACAGCCAAAAAAGTTACTTTCAAAATAGACTTTAAACGCGTTATCAAACGTAAACTATACATGGGCCTAGCTGATGGTAGTGTTAGTGTTGATGGTCGTGAAATTTACACCGCTAAAGATCTTAAAGTAGGTTTATTTACTGATACAAGTAAATTCTAAAGTAGCCTAGTATGCGTCGAGTAGATATGAACTTGGTGCTAACAAGCGACTACACATGAGACTAGATCGAAAAAGCCCAGCAACTTGCTGGGCTTTTTAATGCATTTAATTCAAATTGGTTCAGATACTGTTGAGCTATTCTTGATAAAACAAACAATTGTTTATTTAAATAACCCCTGTTGCTTATCCCCTATGGCTTCTCGCCATCCGCCAAGCCACTGTGATTTTATTGAATCAACTTGGTACGGGCAATGTTCTTTAGAACGACCAGATATACCTGCTTGGTAACCTCTTGTATGTGCCCTATTTTGGCGATCGCGTTTTTGCCGCTTCATCATAAATACACGCTCCTTGGTTCTGCTTAATAGAAATTGCCTAACTGCATTAAGCATAGTCTAAGAAGGTCGAAATACAATGAATTAAACAGGTAAATTTCAGATATAAAAAAAGCACTCAATAGTGCTTTTTTTTATACTTAATTATCAATAATTAATCGATTGTGATCAATTTACTTATTCAAAATTATCTTTTAAAGACTCTACGACGAAGACCCAATAAACCAAACAAGGTTAATATAGCAATGCTACTAATACTTGCCCCTTGTCGTTCTACTTTTTCTTCAACTGAGTCACAATTCTCAATAACACCATCAACAATCGGCTTAAGTAGTACAGCTCTGACTACATCAACCCTAACAGCGTTACCGCTCTCATCAAGTCTTAACTCACCTTTAGCGTCATAACTATCTGACTTCACAACGGCAGTAGCAGATATTAAGCCTTCATCGTTAATATCATTCGCTTTGATTACATTAAACTCAGAATTACATGTTAAAAGAGTATTAAGATCTGTCATCACAGGAGAGTCACTTGAAATATCATACATAAAACCGGCAGTACGACGCGGATTTCTTGCACTATCATTGTGAGTTTCTATTTCTGCTTCACCGACAACAATACCCGCGGTATTTATGGCAAACGCAGTGCTCTTTGAAGTGGTAAAAAAATCTTTTGGAATGATCATTTCCATTTCACTATCAGGGACATTAGTGTCTACATAAAAGAACTTTTTAACAAAATTATCAGGGTTATGAGTAAAACCAACAGCTATACCATTATCATTAATATCATTCGCTCTAGAGAATGCAAAAACTGAGTTGGTATTAAAGCGATAATGCAGCTGATTAAAGTCTAAAACAACGTTATTACCTTCTGCATCCTCTTTGAATATCACTGCATAAGAGCCAGTCATACGCTCATTTGATACAGGTTCAGTTACAATATTACTATCCCAACCATGGGCATACCCAACAGCAACGCCATTGTTATTAACCGCAAGTGCTTGACTAGTAAAAGCTCTATCATCATCAACATGAGGGGTTAGTAACAAACCTAATTGCTCTGTTTCTACAACATTATCAGCTGATAATGTTGCCTTAAATGCCTGAATGTAATACATACCAGTTTGTACTTTTTGAATACAAACCTCTACTGGTACGTCATCTATAACATTAGGATCGGCACAACCACCATCATCATTAAGGACGTACTCTTCTCTCACTTCACTCAGTTTATAACTACTATAGCCAACTGCGCTGCCATTTTCATTCATATCAAAAACAGCTGAAATTCCACCACCATATCGGGTTTCAATAGGCAGTACAGGATAAATTGTCACACCATTATCTGGAGAAAAGAACCCTCGTTGTCCATGTTCTCTTACCCAATGGGTACGAATATTACCTGCGCTGTCAGTAAATTCTGGCATTGGTAAATAAGGCGCAGAAGCCGTACCAAAAGTTATATTGCTATCTGTGATGCCTTCAATAGCATCAATCGTTGAACGAGTAACTACACTTCCGGCACTGAAACTTCCGTCAAAAGCTGTATCAAATATACGTATTTGAGTGCTTTTGCTACCATCACCAAGGTTAATCATGGCTGCTGTGTCACCCACGGCTTGATATACAAAATTCAGATTTTGAGACGAAGTACTTATCGACTGAAGGTATAACTTGGTCCAAGCTAGATCATTAGCTGTTGGGTCCCCTGCCTTCAATGCATCAAAGTCTTCAATTTCTTCCAAACCAAATTGATAGTCATGCTGTTGCAGAGCAAAATTTCTTATACCATTAAAGTCACTTTCACTTAAGTATTCATATTGCACCGGGAAATTATAAATATTAGTACCAGCAACAGCCATAACTCCTTGGTTATTTTGTTTCTTACCATAAGTGTACTCAAGGTTTTCTGCATTACCTTTATCGACTACTTCATAAGTAGCAGCATGGCTGAAATTAAGGAAACCAAGGCTTAAAGCACTAGTAATTCCTAATGCCACTATATTCTTTGCAAATTGCTTCATTCTACTTGCTTACTCTTTAAGGTTATCTGCTTAACACGTTTACTTTAAACGAATTAAAGGCTTTTATTTAGGAACACCATTCATTTACTACTATTGATCGTCGAGTTCTTGCCATCTAGCATAAACGATCTCAAGGTTTGACTCACTTTCTGCCAGCTGGTTCAAAACTTTTTGCGTTATTTTCTCATCTTGGCTAAAAAAGTCACCCTCATTAACTTGTGCTTGCAGCGAATCAATCAAACTTTCTAGTTCATCAATTTTTTCAGGCAGCATTTCAAGCTCACGTGCTTCTTTAAATGACAGCTTTTTCTTTTTAGCTTCAGGTTTTGCCGATTCGTTATTTACTGCAGAAGTCACAGTATTTTTACTCTGCTTTTCTGGACTGTTTTTTTGTTGTACGCCTTCAGCCATATTCTCGCGCTGTAGCTTCTTTAAAGCCAAGTATTCATCAACATCATCGTATCCACCAACGATCTGATTTATCTGTCCAGTACCGTCAAAATACAAACAAGTATTCACACAGTTATTAACAAAATCGCGATCATGGCTCACTAAAATAACGGTTCCAGCATAATTTGCAACTACTTCTTCAAGCAGCTCTAATGTTTCAATATCTAGATCGTTGGTTGGCTCATCAAGAATAAGCAAGTTGCTCGGGCGTAAAAAGAGTCGTGCAAGTAATAATCTATTTTTCTCACCACCTGATAAAGCTCTTACTGGTGTACGCGCTCTTTTCGGGCTGAATAAGAAATCCTGTAGGTAACCCAATACGTGGCGAGAACGGCCATTCACTACAACTTCTTGTTTACCTTCACCCACAATTTCTTGTACTGTTAGATTTAAATCAAGGGCTTCACGATGCTGATCAAAATAAGCAATATCTAAATTAACACCAGAGCGCATTTTACCACTCGTTGCGGCTTGCTTTTCCATGATAAGTTTAATCAAGGTTGACTTACCTGTACCGTTAGCACCAATTAACGCTAATCGATCGTTACGAGTGATAAGTAGGTTGAGGTTCTCAATCACTACATTATCACCAAAGGCCACTTTGACATCTTCAGCTTCAAAGACTAGTTTACCAGAGCGATCGCCCTGAGTTATATTCATGGTACTTTGATTACGCACATCGCGACGAGCTGTGCGCTCAAGACGAAGTTTTTCTAACGAGCGAACTCGACCTTCATTACGGGTACGACGGGCTTTAACCCCTTGACGGATCCATACTTCTTCTTCCGCTAATTTTTTATCAAATAGCGCATTTTGTTGCTCTTCAACTTGTAAATCATGCTGTTTTTGCTCGATATACAAATCGTAATCACCCGGATAACTTTTTAATTTACCGCGATCTAAATCTAAAATCCGAGTCGATAAACCACGGATAAACGCCCTATCATGGCTGATAAAAATAATAGTACCTGCAAAGTCTTTTAAGAATTGCTCTAGCCATAACACACTTTCAATATCTAAATGGTTAGTTGGCTCATCGAGTAATAAAATATCAGGGCTGGTAACAAGTGCTTTAGCCAACGCAACTTTACGTAACCAACCACCAGATAGATCGCAAATTTTAGCATCTGCATCCAATGATAACGTAGTCATGGCTTGGTCAATACGTTGCTCGTCTAACCAAGCATTGGCTTTTTCAAGCTCTTCTTGCACGTTTGCTAACTTGTTAAGGTTTTTGTCACTTGGATCTTCGCCAATCAAATGAATTAAAGCATGATAACGACGGATAAGTTCGGCGTTTTCTTTTACACCTTCAGCAACGTAGTCAAAGACAGAGATATCAGACGATTCAGGTGGATCTTGTTCTAACATTGCCATTTTCATGGTACTAGACTTTAAAATCTGACCATCGTCTAAACCTTGCAAGTCCATTAATATCTTCATTAAAGTAGACTTACCTGCACCATTACGACCTACTAAACAGATGCGCTCGCCAGTTTGTACACTTAAATCTGCTTTATTTAAAATTTTATCTTCGCCAAAGGCAAGCTCACCATTGGCTATTCTTAATAATTCCATAATTCTTCTTATGCGTTACTGTTAACTAATTGCGTTACTTGCGCTTGGGTAAATGGCCAAAAAAGCTTAGTATTTTTACTGCTGTTTTGTGCTAATTTTTCGAGTACGGGAATGTGTACACCATACAGCTCGACCAGTGTTTTCGTTTCATGGTCAACACTTTCTTGTTCAATAATATCAACTTGCGTTAGCTGCTCAACAGGCAATACCGTTAAACAAATGGCCAACGCTTGTTCACATAAATGACAGCCTTCACTGCCATACAAATTATACTTGTCCATTATTGCTCTCTACTTATGTCGCTGTGCGCCTAATAGACCAACTATTATGGATATGTTTATTTCGGGCGAAATCTTTATCACGCGTCACATCAGACATTGCTTCTGCAGTTAAGCCAAGTTCAGCTAAGGCTTCAAAATCTATCTTAAAGTTGCGTTTGTTATTAGTGAAAAATATTTCACCGCCTCTATTAAGTGATTTCAAAGCATCTGTAATTAAGTCAACATGATCTCGTTGTACATCAAAGCTATCTTCCATACGCTTCGAATTTGAGAATGTTGGCGGGTCAATAAAGATTACATCAAATTTGGTAACATTCTTTTTCAACCAATCCAGACAATCTGCTTGAATAAATTGGTATTTATGACCGTTCAGCTTATTTAAAGCAAAGTTATCTTCTGCCCAATTTAGATAAGTATTAGACATATCAACAGTTGTAATCGATGCTGCGCCTTGCACCGCTGCTTGTACTGACACTGAACCGGTATAAGCAAATAAATTAAGTAATGATTTACCTTGAGATTTCTTCGCTACTATCTGACGTGTTTTACGGTGATCTAAAAACAAGCCCGTATCGAGGTAATCCCATAAGTTAATTTTAAACAATGCACCATGTTCATTGATAGTAAGTGATTGTTTCGATTTTTCTAATCGTTCATATTGATTGGCGCCTCTCTGCTTAGCACGCGTTTTCAAAATTACTTTATCTGTTGGGATATTTAACACCTTCGGTGCCCAATAAATAACTTCTTGCAGACGTTTCTTTGCTTTATCTTCTTCAATCGTTTTTGGCGCTGCGTATTCTTGTATAACTAGATACTCACCATAAATATCAATCGCAACATTATATTCTGGAATATCACCATCATATAAACGGTAGGCTTCAATCTCATTTGATTTCAACCAGCCTTTTAAATTTTTACGATTTTTCTTTAAACGGTTCGCAAACGCACTATCTTCTTCGGCAAAGTCAGATTGCGGGTTTATAGCATCTTTTGCCCCTTGCTTCGCGTCAAGGTTATATAAAGCTAATTGACAATCTAACGGACCATTTTTAAATTTATAACGCTTAAAGCTCGACAGTTTCAACATAGAGAGCAAATCAACATTCGCCGTCAATATGGCAATACGCCAATCTTTAAACTGCATTTTAAGTTTTTGACCGAATAAAACGAAGTTTTCTACTAACTCAGGTAATTCACCAATACGTTCACCATAAGGTGGGTTGAACAAAATAGTACCCGGCTGTCCAAAAGTATTATCCATGTCATTGGTGTTTTTACAGGTGAACTCAATATATTGGTGCAACTGAGCATTACGAGCATTTTGTTGCGCTGTTCTTAATACTCGTTCATCTATATCGATACCAAAGACTTTCACTTTAAGGTTCGACATGTTTTCTTCAGAGCTATCTATCGCAAGTGTTAATTGTTTTTTCCAAACCGCGTCATCATGTGACAACCAAGACTCAAAGCCCCATGACTGTCGGTTAATGGCAGGAGCTTGCTTAGCAGCCATTGAAACAGCTTCAATCAAAATAGTGCCTGAACCACACATAGGGTCAACCAATGGCTTGCTAGTATCATTTAACCAGCCCGAGCGTATTATTAATGCTGCAGCTAAGTTTTCTTTTAACGGTGCTGCACCACTGTGCTCGCGATAGCCACGTTGGAATAAACCTCGGCCAGAAAAATCAAGAAAGATGGTTACATTATCTCTTAGCAGACGAGCCTGAAAACTAATTTGTGGTGCTTTTTTATCGACATTAGGACGTTCGAAACCTTGATCTCTAAATTGATCAACGATTGCATCCTTAATCGTTAGGCCACCAAACTGACTATTACGGATTTCTTCGCTATAACCAACAAAGTCGATAGCAAAGGTAGTAGTCGAGTTAAAAATGTCTGGCCAGTTAATACTACTAGCAGCTTTAAACAACTCATCTTTATCTTTTGCTTCACCCTCACCTAATTTAAGCATGATACGAGTAGCAAGACGTGTCCAAAGAGATATTTTATATCCCAAAGCTAAAGAAGCTTGAAAATAAACCCCTTCAGGTTTTTGTATAACGTTAAATGCGCCGAGGCTTTTTATTTCATCAAACAATAAAACTTCAATACCTGGCGAGGTTAAAGCTAAAAATTGTTGTGTGGATTCTTTCATGGTGAATTTCCGGAGTAAGCAGCAGAGTAATCTATGGGCGCGATTATATACACAAACACAATACACATAAACAAAAGTTAACTTTAACTGGCTTAAATCGTCTGATTTTCACACGTAACGGATAACATTCATGCGAACGGTGTTTTTTTTATAAAAGCGCTTGCTTTATCGATGCTCTATCCTTACTATACGCATCGCTTTCAGGGAGTAACCTTTCTGGAAGAATCTTCTCGCAATAAGAAGTAAAATATTGTGGCTTATTCAACTGTTTTCTAGCAATAGTAATATTTGAATCATTCGGACGCGGGATGGAGCAGCCTAAAAGTTCAACCTCGTCGGGCTGTTCATTATAAATAGCCGAAGGTCGTCATGTTTGTTATCAAATCTGGCTCCCACAACCAATTCTTAAGTTTGAATTAAAACAACTTGGCTTTCCTACTTTATTGTAGGTCATTCGGACGCGGGATGGAGCAGCCTGGTAGCTCGTCGGGCTCATAACCCGAAGGTCGTCAGTTCAAATCTGGCTCCCGCAACCAATTTCAAGATATCTTCTAGTATTAATAAATCAAAAATACGCTCGTCGGGCTGTACATATAAATAGCCGAAAGTCGTCATTGTTTAATTCAAAGCTGATTCTCTCTACCAATTTCAAAACATATTCTAGTACTATCAAATCATACATACGCTCGTCGGGCTGTTACATATAAATAGCTGAAAGTCGTCAATTCAAATATCACCCTCCCAACTAATCTATGTAAAACCTACGGGATGATTTTCAAGCCATAAAGACTACTGCCACAGCATTTACAGGTTTCGTGCTTTTATTGCCATAACAGTGTGGAAGGTGACCATGGAAATAAATTAAATTACCTGCTTCTACCACATACTCTTCCCCTTGGACTTCTACACACGCACTACCTTCTAAACATAAAAACAACTCATGACTCCCTTCAGGATGCGGTACGCCTTTGCTATAGCAGTTGGGCTTCATATTGATATCATTAATTTGTAATTTTTGAGTGCTAATTGGGCTAGCTCGAGTACTAGAAAACCTACCATCATCTAGTTGAGTAACAGGCATATCTTTACGAGAAACTTCTGTAACATGTGCTGATTGTCGACTGATCAAATCATCTACCGAGACTCCCAATGCCTGCGCTACCTTAACAACTAGCGTTATACTTGGATTCGATTGCTCACTTTCCATATTAGCTAATGTTGCTCTTGGAATATTAGCCATGTCCGCTAACTTAGTTTGCGTTAATTTGTGCTGAGCACGTAATCTTTTGATACCTTCACTAATAGGGTTGCTCACTCGTTATCTCCATAATGTTATGTACTGATTTGCCACGATGTGAAAGACTACAAAATATCAACATATCGCCTGGCTTTATTCCAGTATTAAAACATATTGTTAATTTCTTGTCATTTATAGTGCTTCAGCTCTAGACACTGCTGATATTTTCATTACAATCTAGCCATCTTATCAATCTTGATAATTTCACTCATCAAAATGTCCTGGAGAATAATATGAATGTTGACCAACATATCAAAGTAGCACAATGGCACTTAGAGCAAGCTCGTTTACACAATGTTAGCGATCACACTTGTGGCTGTCCTGCTAACAAGCATGACCAACGTGCAATCGACGCAGTTGAAGCTGGCTTAATCATTGAAGAAAAAGCTTGTACTATAGAAGCTAAAGAAGCACGCGTTTAAGCTAACGCTAAAACCAAATAAATAATAAAAACCGATAAAGTTTCTTTATCGGTTTTTTTATGTCTCTCAACACTGAATCTCTCGACTATAAATCCCCTGCCCTACTAATCGATAAAGAATGTATTAAGAATCAATACTATCCATTAGAGGTTATCATTGAAAAATAACGTTAAGATAAATATAGTATTTAAATTACATGCTTAATTTAACCGAAAAATAATTTACAAGGATTTCTATGGCTGGTGCAAGTTTACTAACCCTATTAGATGATATTGCCATGCTGCTCGATGATGTGGCGGTATTATCAAAGGTTGCTGCTAAGAAAACCGCCGGAGTGCTAGGTGATGACTTAGCTGTAAATGCTGAGCAACTTTCTGGCGGCTTAAAAGCAGATAGAGAATTACCTGTTGTCTGGGCTGTTTTTAAAGGCTCTATGCTTAATAAAGCTATTTTAGTGCCCATTGCTTTATTACTGAGTTACTTTCTACCTATTGTGATAATGCCATTGTTAATGCTTGGTGGTGCTTATTTATGTTATGAGGGTTTTGAGAAGGTATGGCATAAGTTTACCCATAAAGAAGAACACAAAGAACAGCACGAAAAGCATGTTGTCGCATTGCAAGATGACACCATAGATATCACCCTTTATGAAAAAGATAAAATCAAAGGTGCTATTCGCACTGATTTTATCCTCTCTGCAGAAATTATTATTATTGCCCTAGGGACTGTCGCAGATAAGCCGATCACCACACAAATATCAGTATTAATTTTTATTGCTATCCTGATGACAGTGGGTGTTTATGGCTTAGTCGCTGGTATTGTAAAGATTGATGATGGTGGTTTGTTACTCATTCAAGATAAATCAGCAAACCTTTGGGCAAAGGCAAAACGTGCTTTAGGTTATTTTATGATTTCTTTTGCGCCAAAACTAATGAAGTTTTTAGCTGTAGCCGGTACAGTCGCAATGTGGCTAGTCGGCGGTTCACTTATCACTCATGGCGTCCCTGCTTTTCATCATATCATTGAATCAGCGACGAATTTTGCTGGTAGCCTGCCTGTTCTTCCGGGGCTCTTAGTGGTAATCATCCCACTATTAATCGACTTACTTGTTGGCTTTATTCTAGGTGCGCTGCTGGTGTTTATCTCGTTAGCAATGATGAAAGTAGTAAAGAAAACAAAGCATTAATATCTTAAAAAATCATTTAAAATTAGTGGCTAGTTACTACTTAACTAGCCCTTCGCTTTATATCGGTGATTAATACCAGTGTTTAATACCAATAATTAATACCAATAATTAATACCAATAATTAATACCAATAATTAATACCAGTGATTAACAATTAACTTACAAGTAAAACTAATTTACCGACATTCTCATTATTTGCCATTTTATCATGGGCCTGCTCAACGTGTTGCCAAGGGTAAACCGAGTCAATGATAGGTTTAATTTTACCGTTTACTAAATCTGCATAAAAATCATTGCTAAAATTCTCAACCAGCTGAGCTTTATAATCGTCACTTCGATTACGTAACGTTGAAGCGGACAACGTTAACCTTTTCGCCAATAGCTTTGCTACGTCGACTTGTGAGCAATATCGGCCACCTAGCATTGATAAAGTAACTATGTGCCCATCAAGTGTCGCAACGTTAATATTTTTAGCCAAATACTCACCACTAACAACATCAATAATGACATCGTAGCCTGCTGATACATTTTCTTTTGACCAAGCAACAAAATCGGTCTTTTGGTAATTTATCGCAAAATCAGCGCCAAGAGCTAGGCAGGCTTGTGCTTTGGCTTCACTGCCCACAGTAACCGCAACATAACATTTTTTAGCTTTAGCAAGTTGTATTGCAGCACTGCCGACACCACTCGCACCGGCATGTATAAGCACGTTACTGTTATCCATTAACTTAGCGATACTAAATAAACTTTGATAAGCAGTTAAGAATACTTCGGCGCAAGCAGCTCCTTGTTCAAAAGAAAATTGCTCAGGTAAACAAAACAATTGTCTTGCTTTTACTTTGACATATTGCGAGTACCCACCACCCGCAACTAAACCAAAAACTCTGTCTCCGAGTTGCCACGGTTTCCCCTGGTAATTATTAGAAACTGTCTCACCGCATTGAATAATTTCACCTGAGACTTCCAAACCAAGGATTGGAGACTCGCCCGCAGGGGCTGGATACTTACCTGCTCTCTGCAATAAATCGGCTCGATTAATCCCTATAGCGTGAACTTTAACCAAGCACTCATCCGCTGCTATTTCAGGCATATCAGTTTGACTAAACACTAATGATTGCTGGCTATCAACATGGATATATTTCAAAGAGATCACCTTATGTTAGGTTGTATAGGATAAAGCTAGAGAGGAATTATGCGAAATAAACGTTAAGAAAAGTAAGAGTTGATAAAGTGCATAAACTCATACACTTTATCTAATGAACTTGACCTAATAAACTTAACTTGGAAAAGTTAAGTTAGTGGCGTTAACGCAACAGAGTGGAACTCGACCTTGCTCCAACCACTTTGCATGAAGTTACGAATATTACCGTGGTCATTTCCTTGAGGATTATTTACCACATCTTCACGATAAAAACGGCCAAAACAAGTCAACGTTTGTTGTTCAGTCAAACCATTAAGTTTGGCAAAATAAAATATCTTACATGAGCCTTCATTGGTGCCAGCTTCATTAAGTAAATCACCATTACTAAACGTTGCTGGCAAGTAATTATAGTTTTCACCAATAACTTGCATCACTTGTTCAAAACTTACTTGCTCAGCATTTGAATCCAACTGATTGATGAAATCGGCTAGCGTAACATTAACGTTTTGAGTACTCATTAAGCATCACCAGCTTTTAATCTAGCCTTTGCTTCCTCTACTTTAGAGAAATCTAAACCGAGTTCATTAACGGCTTGCTCAATAAGACTTGGATCTGCCATGACTAAGCTCATAATAGCTTGTAGCTTCTCTGGTGGAATACCAAGTTGTGTAATGAATGCCATTGCCATCATAGGATTTTCAGTCAGCGCCTGAAACATCTCACTAATTTTTTCATCACTGATATTTAATTCTTTTAAAATTTGAATAATCGGGTTCATTAATTGTCTCTATTTAATATTAGGTTTAGCGTTAGTAATAATCAGGCTGTTTTAACAAATATAGCCCTATGAATCATGCTGATTATAATATCAAATTATAAAGAACTTTACAGACAGCAGCTCATTAATAAATAAAAAATCTAATTAATACCCATTCCATTAAATTTATTCTTATGCCAAAGCTATGTCAGCGAAGCGATAACAAATAAAGTTTTTGCTAACATAGTCATTCTATATCGAACAAACTTGTGCCGTTATTGATTTTCTGACAAGCTCCCTAGGGCGAATTACTGCGTTATTGTTTTTGACAAGGGCGCTGCATGGATGCAGGAGCATATTCTCCTGAACAACCATTATCTTCGATCAATGCCTTGTCTCTAAGCCTTTTAATTCTCGCTGAGTGGGAAATAACTTAATGGACTTGGTATAACTATACCAAGTTAATCTAATTCACAGAGTAATATTAAGTATTTCTTACATTTTTTAAACAAAAAAACCAGCACTAGGCTGGTTTTATAGAGATAAATTTCACAAAGTTAAATTATCTTATTTTTGTTAAAATCTCATCTAATTTATCAAGATTGGTATATGAAATAACTAACTTTCCCTTACCTTTTTGGTTATGGCTAATCGAAACTTTTGCACCAAATTTTTCCGCTAAGCCTTGTTCCAACTCAATAGTCTCAGTAGCTTTTTCAACTTTTTCTTTTTCGGCTACAGGATTTTGAATCTTTTTAATTAAACTTTCAGTTTCTCGTACTGTTAATTCTTTCGTTGCCACAGTTTGCGCAGCTGATGTTTGTACATCACCTTCTAACGCTAATAAAGCACGGGCATGGCCCATTTCAATATCACCATTTTCTAATAAGGTTTTTACTTCATCATTTAATTTATTTAAACGTAATAAATTACTCACTGCTGTACGTGATTTTCCAACAGCAATGGCCACTTCTTCATGGGTTAAATCAAATTCCATTAATAAACGTTCTAACGCAATCGCTTCTTCCATTGCATTAAGATCTTCACGTTGAATATTCTCAATAAGGGCAATAGCAACTGCTGATTCATCCGGTACGTTTTTTACTAAACAAGGGATAATATCAAGCTGTGCTAATTTAGCCGCACGCCATCGACGTTCACCCGCGATGATTTCATATTGATCCTCGCCAACCAAACGTACAACGATCGGTTGAATGATACCTTGTGATTGAATAGACAAGGATAACTCTTCAAGACCAGCATCAGACATTTCACGACGTGGTTGGTATTTACCCGGGGTTAATTGAGTAATAGATAACTTAATCAATTCATTATCTGTCGCTTTTACACTATGAATTTCTTCAGTCGTTTCAGTTTGTTTTTCCACTGCAGGGATCGCTGGCGATAATAAGGCATCAAGACCTCGACCTAAGCGACTAGCGCCTTTACGTTTTGCTGTACTCATAATTTTCCTTTGTGCTAGCTGGCAACTTTGGCATTAGCTTGCGGAGATTTTTTAGCATAATCATTTTTACGTAATACTTCACCAGCAAGCGCTAAATATGCTTTGGCACCCGTTGAAGATTTATCGTAATACATGGCTGGTGTACCAAAACTAGGTGCTTCAGCTAAACGAACATTTCTCGGAATGACACTTCGATAAACTTTATCACCAAAGTGACGTTTTAATTGCTCTGATACATCATTAGCTAAGCGATTTCGAGGATCATACATAGTACGAAGAATGCCTTCAATATGTAATTTATCATTCACTACAGATGTTAACTTTGTAATTGTGTCCATTAACGCTGTTAACCCTTCTAATGCATAGTATTCACATTGCATTGGCACTAAAACAGAGTCTGATGCAGTCATGGCGTTAACAGTAAGCATGTTCAATGATGGCGGACAATCTATGATAATAAAGTCATAAAAATCTTTTACCGGCGCTAAAGCGGTTTTTAAACGCTGTTCTCGGGCATAGACTTCCATTAATTTGATTTCTGCTGCCGTAACATCAGCATTTGCAGAAATTAAATGATAAAGCCCTGAAGTTTCTTTAATGACGACTTCTTCAACACTCTGTTCTTCAACTAGTAATTCATAGCAAGTTGCATGAACATTATATTTATCAACGCCACTCGCCATGGTGGCATTGCCTTGCGGATCTAAATCGATTAATAAAACTTTGCGTTTTGTCGCCGCCAACGAGGCAGCCAAATTAACCGCGGTTGTAGTTTTACCCACACCGCCTTTTTGGTTTGCAATTGCTATTATTTTTCCCACAAGCACCTCTAATGTTATGTTATACCAATTACATTAAATTTATTATCAACTCAGAGCTATATTAGCGAGCTTATAACAATAAAAATTGGTTAAACATAGTTAGTTCTATATTTTATTAATTTTATGCAGTTATTAGTTTGCTAATAAGCTCCCAAAGGGCGAGTTTAAAAGGCATATATGCTGCGTTATTAATTTTGATAAGGGAATAACCATTATCATCAATTAATGCCTTGCCTCTAAGTCTTTTAATTCTCGCTGAGTGGCCAATAACTTAATGGACTTGGTATTATTTCTAGTGCAACTTCTTCAGCACGAGTACATGGCGTTCACCAACCAAGTCAGGTACGATTATTTTATGGCTATCTACTAAAGTAATATTTTCAGGTAATTGTGAGATCTCATCCTGAGGATATTGCCCTTTGAGTGCAAAAAATCGTCCTTGCTCAGTGGTGACTAAGTGCTTACACCAGCTTACCATATCATTAAGCGAAGAAAAGGCACGACTTAATACCCCATCAAAAGGCTGTTCACCTTGATACTCTTCAACCCTTGCTTTTACGGGTGTGACATTGGTTAGTTTTAATTGAAAAACAACTTGTCTAAGAAAAGTAATACGTTTACCTAGACTATCGAGTAAAACAAAATTTCTTTCTGGATACAATATGGCCAAAGGTATGCCTGGTAAACCAGGGCCGGTGCCAACATCAATAAAGTTTTTACCTTCAAGCACTTCGCCCACCATTAAGCTATCCATAATATGCTTTACTAGCATGTCACTAGGATCGCGAACAGAAGTTAGGTTATAAGCTTTATTCCATTTATTAAGTAATTCAACGTATTGAATAAGTAAATCGATTTGTTCTTGAGATACGACAAGCTGAGTTTTACTAATCAGTGTCGATAATTGCTGTGTTAAAGTCATTTTATTTAGACGAGCTTAGCTAATTAGCATTAATCAGCGGCTCGCCCCTACCTATTGCTTTTACGCTAATTTACGTAAAAGACCGTGTTTTTTTAAGTAGACTAATAATAACGAAATTGCAGCCGGAGTAATACCAGAAATTCTTGAAGCTTTACCAATAGTTTCCGGACGTGCACTTTTTAACTTAGCAACAACTTCATTAGATAAGCCTGAAATCTGCTGATAATCGAATTCTATTGGGATCAGAGTATCTTCATTACGCTTCTTCTTGGCTATTTCATCAACCTGACGATCAATATAACCAGCATATTTAGTCTGAATCTCTATTTGTTCTGACGCTTGTTTATCAGCTATTGCTGGACCTAAACCTTCAATGTTCATTAGATCATCATATTTAACTTCAGGACGACGTATTAATTCTTCTAAGTTTGCTTCTTTACTCATTGGCATTTTCAGTAACGTATTTATTTGATCAATATTTACATAATCTTTTTGTACCCAAGTTGATCGTAAACGTTGACGCTCAAGTTCGATATTTTCCATTTTTTCGTTAAATCGCTTCCAACGTGCATCATCGACTAAACCAACTTCACGTCCTCTCTCAGTTAAACGAATATCAGCGTTATCTTCACGAAGCAATAAACGATATTCAGCGCGAGAGGTAAACATACGGTAAGGTTCTTTTGTACCAAGAGTCGCTAAGTCATCGATAAGCACGCCCATGTAGCCCTGATCTCGACCAACAATGAACTCATCACGTTCTTTTACTCTATTGGCTGCATTGGTTGCAGCAATAAGTCCTTGAGCACCCGCTTCTTCATAACCAGTTGTACCGTTAATTTGTCCAGCAAAATATAAGTTCTGTACAAATTTACTCTCTAAGCTTTGTTTCAGATCGCGAGGATCAAAATAATCATATTCAATGGCATAACCCGGACGCGTAATAAACGCGTTTTCAAAACCTTTAATTGAACGTACTAAGTTCATTTGCACATCAAAAGGTAAGCTAGTTGAAATACCATTAGGGTACACTTCATGTGTTGTTAGGCCTTCAGGCTCTACAAATATTTGATGTGATGTTTTATCCGCGAAGCGTGTGATCTTGTCTTCAATAGATGGACAGTATCTTGGTCCAACACCTTCAATTACGCCAGTATACATAGGCGATCTATCTAATCCATCACGAATATGCTGATGAGTTTGCTCATTGGTATGTGTGATATAACAAGATACCTGTTCTGGATGATCTGCTTGTGATCCCATGAATGAAAAAACAGGGCGAGGTGAGTCTCCTGGTTGCTCTTCCATTACTGAAAAGTCTAATGATCTTGCATCTAGTCTTGGTGGAGTACCTGTTTTTAAACGATCCATTCTAAATGGCATATCACGCATTTTAGCGGCTAAATTCATACTGGCAGGATCACCTGCTCGGCCGCCCTGATAGTTATTTAAACCAATGTGAATCTGTCCTGCAAGGAAAGTACCTACCGTCAATACGACTGTTTTACCTTTAAATTTAAGGCCCATTTGCGTTGATACACCGACGACACGATCATTTTCCAGGATCAAGTCATCGCATGGTTGTTGAAAAATAGTAAGATTTTCTTGGTTTTCCAGTACGTTACGTACAAAAGAACGATAAAGAATGCGATCAGCTTGGGCACGAGTTGCACGTACTGCTGGTCCTTTGCTTGAATTGAGTGTTCTAAATTGAATGGCACTATGATCAATCGCTGTTGCCATTAATCCACCAAGCGCATCAATTTCTTTAACCAAATGACCTTTGCCAATACCACCAATTGCTGGGTTACATGACATTTGCCCAAGGGTGTCAATGTTATGAGTTAACAATAACGTTTTGCAGCCCATACGTGCAGCTGCAAGTGAGGCCTCGGTTCCCGCATGACCACCACCAACAACAATTACGTCATAAGACTCTTGATACCACATAAAATCACAATCCTGCTTGGTTAAAATTCGTTAAGGTTTTTATTTAAAAAATATTTACAAAATTTGTAATACTCAAAAATAAGGGAACGTATTTTAACGCTTTTTTCTCTCCAAGGATACGATCAAATGTGTAAAAAAGATCGGAGTGGATCCTTAATATATAAAAAGAGATCTTTAGAAAGATCTTATAGTTATTACTTATTAAGACCCTCTTTTTCTGTGGGTAAGTCATTTTTTCTTATATAAATTAACAAGTAACAGCAATGATAACCTTGTGATCAAACGTTGATCAACAGGCGAATAAGCTTTGATCAAAACAGCTAGTTATACACAGGGCTTTTAATATTGTTTTTAATCAACTGAATAATAATAGTAAATTAACGGGTTATTAACTCTTTTATCCACATAAGCTAAAAAACAGATCGTAATCTGTTGATAACTTATGGGTAAGTGATCATGTTAGATCTAAAGTAGATCTATATTTGTACTGATCCACTGCTGTGCAAGATCTTCTGGATCGATATCTTCTGACATATCGAAGGTTTTAATTGGTGTTAATTCATTGCAACCCATTGATATCAATAGTTTTGATAAATCCATAGCTGCTTTGCAAAAAGTATCGTAACTAGAATCTCCGATCCCTATGGTTAAAAAACTAACCGTGGATAGATCTTGATCACAATTACTTAGATCACTGACAAATTGTTTAATGTTGTCAGGGTAGTCACCTGCGCCATGTGTTGAGGTGCAAACGATCCAAAGAGGATTTTTAGTTAAATTATCGCTGTTATTTTGTTCGTTATTGGTGGGGAAAGTGTTGTTGATCACGTTTTGAAGATCCGGTTTTAGGTGAATATCAACGTGATGATCAAGTTCTTTTAGGGTTTCTTCACAGGCTTCAGCTACATATTCGGTGCCACCAAGCATGCTACCAACAATGATTTGAATTGAGCTCATAGAGGTTCTCTTTTTAATAAAATAGGGCTATTTAAATGCTGTCTCTTATACACATCTGACGCTGCCGACGAAGAGGATAGTGTAGAT
>CAJXRC010000043.1 GCA_913058405.1 uncultured Colwellia sp.
GCTAAAGCTACTGGCCTTCCATTAAAACCGTCAACGTATCTTAGGACGGGACATAATTATAAGTGACTGCCTATGGAAGGTGTTCACTGGCAAGGTAGTCGTGAGATTGCATCTCTTGTAAACGACTTAGGCAACGCTTAAATTCAAAGGCTAAACGACCACCGCTATACAAATCATCTAAAGGCAGTTCTGCTGACATAATCAACTTTACATTACGCTCATAAAATTCATCAACTAACGCGATAAAGCGGCGAGTTGTGTCATCGCTATCAGGGCCCATTTCTTTAACATTAGCCATTAATACCGTGTGATAAAGTTGACTAATTTCCATGTAATCACCCTGACTACGTGCACTTTCACAAAGTACTGAAAAATCAAAGTACACCACGCCATCGCTGACTAAAACAGTTTCTAATGGACGATTATGAATCTCAATAGATTGTCCTGATTTACCTTCATCGGTAGAGAGCTGTTTAAAGTAGTGCTTTAGGTTTTCATCAGCTTGCGCATCAAGAGGATAATGAAATATTTCTGCTTGTTCTAAGGTTCTTAGTCGATAATCAACACCACTATCAACATTAACAATGAGAGTATGCTTGTTGATAAGTTTTATAGCTGGTAAAAAGCGCTCACGTTGCAAACCATTGCGATACAACTCATCAGGGATAATATTGGATGTCGCTACTAACGTGACATTATGGGCAAATAATTCTTCAAATAATGTGCCTAAAATCATAGCGTCGGTAATGTCAGAAACGAAGAACTCATCAAAACAGATAATTTGTGTTTCATCGGCGAATTTCTTCGCTATAATTTTCAGTGGGTCCGATTGACCAGACAAACTTTTAAGCTCTTGATGAACTCTGTGCATAAAACGATGAAAATGCACGCGCATTTTATTGTTAAAAGGTAGGCTATCAAAAAAGGTATCGACTAAATAAGTTTTGCCTCGACCTACGCCACCCCAAAAATATAATCCTTTGATGGGCTCCTGCTCTTGTTTTTTATAAACTTTTTTCCAACGATTAAGTACTTTTTTAAAACCAGAAACAGCTAACGGTTTACTTTGTAAGTCGTCGTATAACCTTTGCAGCTGAATTACAGCATTTTCTTGTGCTGCATCAAAGAGAAAATCATCTCTGGTTAAATCTTGTTTATACTTATCTATAGGAGAGAGCTTTATCATTGAGAGCCTATGTTATTTGAATCAATTATTAATATGGGTAAATACACTTGAAAAATAAATTTTTACCTAGATATTTTTACTAAGTAAATTGTTTAGATGGTAGTATAATCTATCTAAGTGTCATATTAATACCCGTCACCATTCAAAGTGCAGGGTTCAGTGGAAATTAAAAGAGCTTTAGGCGAGTAAATAATTTAAACATAGTTGTTCTATGCATTTATTATTTAACCTAGTATAAAGTGATATTACTCCATTGAAGAAGCACTCGATTAGTAATGGGTTTAAAGCAAACGAATTAATTTCTATTTACAATGTAAGGTACACCCTATGAATGTAGTAATAGCTCTAGTCATTTTTATCATCGGCGGCATTAGTGGTTTTTTCGCAAATCGTCTTCTTTCTAGTACAAGCCAAGAACAACGTAAATTAGCTGCTCAAGTTAACAAAAGTGAAGCGGCTTTAGATCAATACAAACTTGATGTTGCAGAACATTTAGACAGCTCAGCCAAGTTACTCGACCAAATGAATGACACGTGTCAAACAGCTATGAAGCAAATGCAAGAAAGCACTCAGCTACTGCAAAAAGCAACCTCAGTAGAAACTGATGGTATGCCATTTTTCTCGGCTGAAACTCAACAGCAACTTGCACAAACAGCAACCTTGCGTCATCAAAAGCGTGATACAGAGGCAGCTGAAGCTATTACGGAAGCACCACTTGACTATTCTGGCAACCCAAGCGGTTTATTTGCCGATCAGAAACAAAAAGTTACAACTGCAGTGTAATTTGATACATGATTAACTGAACTAAAGCTTTTTAGTTCAGTCTATTTAAGAGTATTTATCAAAGTTAACTGAACCGCAGTTAGCTTTTTTTATTGGGTTAACAATAAATCTCGGAGAGCTCTTGAATATGAAAAATTCATTTAAATCATCTAAATTATCTATCGTCATCAGTGCTGCATTATTCTCATCTACTTTAGCACTCACTAGCGCCCCCGCATTAGCAAACTTACCTGCCCAAGTTGATGGTCATGTAATGCCCAGTTTAGCTCCTATGCTTGAACATGCGACTCCAGCAGTAGTAAGCATTTCCGTCATAGGTACTCATAAAGTGCCACAACAAAATGTTCCTGACGCTTTTAAGTTTTTCTTTGGTAATAAAGAAAAAAATCAAGGTCAACCTCAACAACGACCATTTCGTGGGTTAGGCTCAGGTGTCATTATTGATAGTGATGAAGGTTATATTGTTACCAATAATCATGTTATAGAAAATGCTGACAAAATAATGATCACTCTTAAGGATGGTCGTCAGTTAGAAGCAAAGAAAATAGGTAGTGATGCAAAAAGTGATATCGCCTTATTACAAATTGATTCTGACAACTTAAGTGAAATCAAATTGGCCGATTCAGATAATTTACGTGTTGGTGATTTCACTGTTGCTATTGGTAGTCCATTTGGTTTAGGACAGACCGTTACTTCTGGTATTGTTAGCGCTCTTGGACGTAGCAACCTAAACATTGAACATTATGAAGACTTTATTCAAACCGACGCGGCCATAAATAGCGGTAACTCTGGTGGTGCATTGGTTAACTTACGCGGTGAGTTAATTGGGATAAACACCGCAATATTAGGACCTAGTGGTGGTAATGTCGGCATTGGTTTTGCTATCCCGAGTAATATGATGCACAACCTAGTTACACAAATCATTGAGTTTGGTGAAGTACATCGCGGTATTTTAGGGGTCTCAGGACGTAGTGTTAATAGTGAGATTGCCAAGGCAATGGAACTAGAAACGAGCCAAGGTGGTTTTATTGAACAAGTAATGCCTGACTCTGCTGCTGACGAAGCAGGCATTAAAGCAGGTGACGTAATTATTGCTGTGAATGGCAAAGCTATTAAGAGCTTCTTTGAATTACGCGCTAAAATCGGTTCAATTGGTGCAAATAAAAAAGTTAAGTTAACAGTAATAAGAGATGGTGACGATAAAGTATTTACCGTTAAGTTAAAGCAAGATCAAAGTGCTGACATTGCTGCCGCTAGTATCCACACTATGTTAGATGGTACTCAGTTAGAAAATGACACCAAAAAGCAGGCCATTATCATAGAGCAAGTTGCCGAAGGCTCTCCTGCTCAAATGGCTGGATTTAGAGCTGGTGATATTATCACTGGTGTTAACCGAAGTCGTATCAAAGATATTGCGCAATTACGTGATTACCTCAAAGATAAGAGTGGCGTTTTAGCACTAAACATTGTTCGGGATAATCATTCACAGTATATAATGATCCGTTAATACATTTTCGCCATCACTAAATCTCAATCTTAAGTTGATCATGTTTTTGCAATAGCGTGTAAGAATATGACCAGCTTTTTTTATGTTACACTGAAAACATTGGTACAACATAAAATAAGATAGCCTTTGAAACTCTTCTCTTCAATAAAATATACAATTACAGCAATAAGTTACGGTGTACTCATCGCGGTAGTTTTATTACTCCTTATTCCAGGGTTAGTCCCTGGTTTAAACGATAGTAGTTTAGCAACAAGCCTTTTTAAAGGTAGCCAAGCCCAACAAGCACCACTTTCTTTTGCCAAAGCAGTGAGCATTGCTAGCCCAGCAGTTGTTAATATTTATTCCCAACAAATTGAAATAAACCCACAGTACGGTAGAAAACCGCGTAAGAGTACTCGATTAGGCTCTGGGGTGATTATGGACACCCATGGCTATATATTGACTAACTTACATGTAATTCGCCAAGCAGACCTTATTCAGGTCCTTTTACAAGATGGCCAGATATATCCAGCGGAGTTAATTGGTTTTGACCATTATACTGACTTGGCTGTTTTGAAAGTAAATGCTAATAATCTGCCCGTCATACCGCAAAAAGAACAGCAAACTTCGTTAGTTGGCGATATCGTACTTGCTATTGGTAACCCGCTCAATTTAGGCCAAACCGTAACCCAAGGTATTATTAGTGCAACAGGCCGTAATGGGTTGAGTAACACTAGCTACTTAGAATTTTTACAAATGGATGCTGCTATCAATGAAGGTAACTCAGGCGGAGCACTTATTAACAGTAATGGTATTTTAGTTGGCATTAATTCAAGAAAATTCACCCAGTCAAATCCACAATTAACTATTCAAGGAATTTTCTTTGCTGTTCCCTATCAACTCGCTTACAAGGTAATGCGACAGATCATTGAAAATGGCAAAGTGGTACGTGGTTGGTTAGGTATTTCCACTAACCGTTACCATAATGAGCTGAAGGGCTTTGTTGTTGAAGAGATTATGGATAACAGCCCAGCTAAAGCAGCCGGTATTCAGGTAGGCGATGTTGTTTATCAGATAAATAACGAGTCAATTACTAGCGTAACCGATGCCTTAGATATCATTGCTGAAACCCAGCCAAATACAGTGTTAACTTTCAAAATTTACCGACAAGGTAATACCGTAGAAGCAAAAGTTAAGATAATTGAATTAACTAATTAACTTATAGCCATGGTACAAATTATCAAAAACATTTAGTTCTGCATAACCGTCACTCACAAAAAAGGCAGCTGGTATAAATACCAGCTGCCTTTTAAATTATTCGCACTCACTAACTTTAATCAATAGTACTGCCAACTAGCTACTAAGGGTGTTAACGATTATGAATCTAATTCAAGTAAGTATTTTACTAAGTTTTGGTAGTCTTGTTCAAAATTATTACGATCTAATTTAGCAGGGTCTATTTTATATTTTCCATTTACAATTATCGTTGGCACGCCTGTTAATGCGCGTTTAGCCGTCATATTTTCTTGATATTTTTTGATTGATTTAGCTTGTGAATTAACGCTAAAGCTTTTCATCAACTTATCAAATTTATCGCCATCTGCACCGTTTAAGACAAAGATATTGCGTAAATCTTTTTCTGTCGTAATTACGGCACGTTGTACATGAATATAGTTAAATACCGCACCAATTAATTTATCTGAATCACCTAGCTGTTCTGCTACAACAGTCGCTTTAGTGATCATTTGTTGAATTTTAGGGCTAGCCGCACGAAGAAAATCAACATGGTTGCGTTCAAATGAAGCGTCTTTTGGTAAACTCTTCTTAAGACTATGCATGATAGGCTCAAATTTAAAACAATGGCCACAATATACTGAGAAGTACTCTCTCACTTCTTTTTTCTTAGTTACTGTTTCATTCACTTTAGTATATTGCTCGCCCTCAGTGTATTGTGCAGCCGTGGCGTTTAACGATAAAGCCAACAACGGCAGTAACAAAAGAGATTTTAGTAATTTATTCATTTTTATTTCCTAAAGTAAAATTGCCCAATTACAGTAATCAAAATAAGTAACTTATAGTACCTATTTCTTATAAGTAATTAAGGCTAAAAATTATTCAAACTTAACGCTGGTTGTTGTAATGCTGACATTTGCTCTTTAAGCATTAGTATTTGCTGTTCCCAATATTTCTCAGTATTAAACCAAGGAAAGTTTTGCGGGAACGCAGGATCATGCCAACGTTTACATAACCATGCCATGTAATTAACAACGCGCATAGTTCTTAATGATTCTATCAAAAGAAGCTGGTCATTTTCAAACGTAAAGAACTCTTCATACCCCATTAATAGTGTATCAAGTTGTAACAGTTGCTGTTGTCTATCTCCCGAAAGCATCATCCAGAGGTCTTGAATGGCCGGTCCTGTTCGACAATCATCTAAATCGACAAAGTGAGGTCCTTCATCGCGCCACAAAATATTACCTGCGTGACAATCACCATGTAAGCGAATC
The DNA here is from genome assembly GCA_913058405.1 of uncultured Colwellia sp. Classification (GTDB taxonomy): domain Bacteria; phylum Pseudomonadota; class Gammaproteobacteria; order Enterobacterales; family Alteromonadaceae; genus Colwellia. The sequence continues at coordinate 5,963 of CAJXRC010000043.1, forward strand.
TGTTGCATGCCTTGTGCCGGTAAATACTGCTCAGCTGCTACCGCTATGACTTGGTCCAAAATAGTAAAAAACGGTGTTGTTAAACTTTTTGGAACATAATTTGAAGCTTTGATAGTTTCACGCGCTTGAAAAAGCAACTCATTACTGTTGAAATCTGGTCGTTGTATGAAGTCATTTTGCGACGAGACAGCATGAATGCGCGCAATGAAGCGACCCATCCATTCTAACTGGTTCAGGTTATCAACCTCAAAAATGCGCCCGCCTCGACAAGGGAATACTGCAAAGTGATAACCTTGATGTTCAAATAAACTTTGCCCATTTATTTTAAGTGGCGCAACAATCGGTAACTCTTGTTCCTCCAGTTCAAAAGAAAAGTCATGCTCTTCATTTATTTGCGCAAGTTGCCAACGCTGTGGTCGATAAAACTTGGTCACATATTTGACCAAGTTATCATCATGAAATTGATAAACACGATTTTCATAACTATTAAGTGCCAATAAACCACTATCAACACTAAACCCTGCGCTCTCTAAGCCATCAATAATTAAATCGGGTGACAAGGCACTAAAATCAAATGATGCCATTAGCGTTTATTAAAAAATCGGCTTTCTTGCTCGATTCTCGCATCGCTTTCAGGTGAAATTTGTTCAACGACAAAGGTTATGTCACTCATATATGCTTCTAACTCATAAGGGTCTACCGAAATACTGATCGGAAGCGTAAAGACTGTTGCTGCCTTCACTATCACTTCTTGCTTACCGTGCCATTTAGTATTCTCAATACCCTTTGCAGACAACCTATAAGTATTATCTGTTTGTGACATATTGAGTATTTTTAAGGTGTAAACATTTTCAATGTCACCATTAAAATTCTCTCTCGCTAATTCAGTACGATCGCGAATAATATCCAACGATAAAGGCACACGATTAGCAATTTCAAGTATTAACATGGTTGTCATTATCAAGAGTAATACAGCATACCCGATAAGTTTGGAGCGTACTAAGTGTACTTTCTTACCTTGTAATTCGTGCTCTGTGGTATAACGAATAAGGCCTTGCGGGTAATTCATTTTAGCCATAACACCTGAACAAGCATCAACACACGAACCACAGTTGATACATTCGTATTGCAAGCCGTTACGAATATCTATACCTGTAGGGCAAACTTCAACACATAAATTACAATCGATACAATCACCAAGTCCCATGGCTTTATGGTCTTGTTTACGTCCACGAGCGCCACGTCCTTCTCCACGCTCTGTATCATAAGCAACGGTTAGAGTATCTTTATCAAACATCGCTGACTGAAAACGCGCATACGGACACATATGCAAACAAACAGTTTCACGCATCCAACCTGCATTTCCATAAGTGGCAAAGGTAAAAAAAGCTAAAATCCCCGCCATCATCACGCTAGTGTCTAAAGTGAAAACGTCGATGAATAAATCTTGCATCGGAGAAAAGTAACCCGCAAATGTCATCGCGGTAAATAAGGAGAATAATAACCAGGCACTGTGTTTTAAGGTTTTTCGTATAACCTTATTACTGGTCATTTTTTGCCCATCTAGTTTCCTGCGCTGGTTAGCCGTACCTTCAATTTTTTCTTCAAACCAAATAAAAATAAAGGTCCAAACCGTTTGAGGACACATGTAGCCACACCAAACTCGCCCTAAAAAAGTGGTCACAAAGAAGAGGAGAAATGCACCTAAAATAAAGAACCAAGCCAGTAAGGTTAAATCTTGTGGCCAAAGCGTTAGGTTCCATATGGTAAAACGCTGCTCGCTGATATCGAACAATACAGCTTGATGACCATTAAACTGGAGCCAAGGAACTATTAAGAAGAAAGCAAAATACACCAAGTTCATACGTTGTCTTAGCTTTTGGAAAAAACCAGACACTTTACGAACATATATTTGGTCACCTGGCTTATAACGTTCTTTACCAGTATTTTTACTACCATGAATTTTGACATTTTTGATGGGAATATGCTGCTCTACCACAGGCTTATTGGTTTTAGGCGTAGAGGATGATTGGTCGTTTGCTCTCACGATAAATCCTTGTTAAGCGAAAATTATGACTAAAAATAATGACTAACGGACTACTAGCTAGTATCAAAAAGATAAATGATTTTATTAACAAAAGCCGACAATAGCTAATAATTTATACCTTAAACCGACTATTTAATATAAAATCCTCTCTTCACATTTATTATATGGCATCTTATGAAGCATTTATTGATCTTAATCGTGGCTGCATCACTCTATTTACATTTTTACCCCAATGAAAAAGTAACTGAGTTTTATAATAAACAAAAGCAAGTTTTACTGGATAACTTTAGTGATTTCAGTGACACCAAAGTACGTTTAAAAGCCGATAAGATTTACCTAGACTTAGAGAGTAATCTAGAAAGCTTTTCAGAGAAAGAAGTTGAACGCTTAAAAGAGATCACCTCTTCAAGGGACAATGTTAGAAAGTTTTACTTAACTATTTGTCAAACTGACACCCGAGATGTTGATTTTCATATTATTAATGAAAAGAAAGTCTGCTCAACCATAAATCGTTACACTAGTATGCTTTAAACGCAAGGTTTAAAGCACCTATCCTAGGACATTACTTATATTAGTGAGTAGATAACCTTACTAATAATTTGGCAAAATTATCACTCGCTTGCTTCTGCTCATCGTGCTGTTGGGCTTTTATCTTCCAGATACCATGTACCATTACATCCGAGATAGGGTTTTGCTGACTTGCAAAAATCATACTATCAATAATATGTTGATTAGCATTGGCAAATAACTTGGTTTTATCCTTATCCAGTACTAACAAGTCAGCCTGTTTACCAATGGCTAGGCAGCCAGTATTGCTATTAGTGCTTTGCGCTCCTCCCACTGCTGCTTGTTGCCACAAATTTTGCCCAACAGAAGCCTCTTCGTCAGTAGCTAAAATAGCTCGTTGTTGTTTAATTAAGCGCTGAGCGTATTCAAGCCAACGTAATTCTTCAATTGGGTTTACCGAAATATGACTATCAGAGCCAATGGCAATAGTCCCCTTTTCAGCTAAAAACTCTGTAGTTGGAAAAATTCCATCGCCTAAATTAGCTTCAGTAGTAGGGCAAATCCCTGCAATGGCCTCTTTAGCAATGATGCCTTTTCGTTCCGCATCATCAATATGCGTGGCATGAATTAAACACCAATATTTATCAAGCTCAACATTATCAAGTAACCATTGCACCGGTCTTTTGCCAAAATGGGCCAAACAATCATCAACTTCTTTTTGTTGTTCACTAATATGAATATGAATAGGAGCTTGATTATCTAAGCTACGAACATGTTCTACCGCGCTCAGTAATGATGTTTTATCAACAGCACGCAACGAGTGTGGCGCGATCCCCACATTCGTATTCGTGTATTGTTCACTTAACACAAAGCAATCACTAACTAATTGATTAAATTGTTCGGTTGAATTAATAAACCGTTTTTGTCCATCACTTGGCGATTTTGCACCAAAACCGCTGTGTTGATAAAGTACAGGTAATAAGGTTAAACCAATTCCTGACTCTTTTGCTGCATCGAAAATGGCTTGTGCCATGGTCGCTAAGCTGGCTGAATTTTCTGCTGTAGGACTAGCATTATAGGTACTGCCATCAAGGTCGTGATGTAAATAATGAAACTCAGCGACACGGGTATAGCCCATTTTTAACATTTCAATGTATAACTGCTTAGCAATATTTTTAGCATCAACATCCGTTAGCTGAGCTAAAAACTGATACATAATTTTTCGCCACGTCCAAAAGCTGTCTTGACCTTCACTGCCTTGCTCACTAAAACCAGCAAATGCACGTTGAAAAGCATGTGAATGACAATTGACCATACCGGGGATCACTGCGCCATTGGCAATTTCTGCGCCTTCAATCATGCCAGTGTCAATTGCAGTAATAAGACCCTGCTCAATAGTGATAGTTTTGTTACTTGCCCAACCATCGTTTAATAAAATATTCTCTGCGTACAATTTCATATTTTTCAACTAATTTAATCTACTGAATTTGTTATTTAGACACGCCTGAGTAATTTGCCAAGAAGACAATATTAATCTCGCTATATCACTTATTTTTCTTGGGTGAACTCTGCTAAACAACGCACGAACGCAAGCAGCTTTTCTTTTACTTGCTCTGCCTTTAACTCATTATATTGCTCACTTGGCTCATCCATATAAGTTCGTTGCGATAGCTCTAGCTGTATAGCATGAATATTATTAGCCGGGTGGCCATATCCGCGAGTAATATATCCGCCCTTAAAGCGACCATTTACCACTGTAGAATAAGGAGATAGATCAAGTTGCTCAATTTTATTAGTCAGTTCAGAGCTGCAACTTGCACCGTTAGCAGTACCAAAATTAAAGTCGGGTAATTGTCCATCAAAAAAACGAGGAACTTCAGACAATATTGAGTGAGCATCAAGTAAGACAACTTTGCCATATTGTGCTTTCATGTCGGCTAAGGCATTTGTTAATGCGTGATGATAAGGTTGCCAGTAGCATTCAATTCTGCGCTTAATCTCAGCCTCATCAGGCTCTTTACCCTTGATATATAACGGTGATAAATCAAAAGCAGTTGTCGGGCAAAGTTCAGTACTATTTGCCCCAGGGTATAAATTTACGCCATCAATGTTCCTATTTAAATCGATAACATAACGACTGTATTTAGGTTTAATAATAGAAATACCGAGGTCTTGAGCAAAATCATAAAGCTTATCCATATACCAATCGGTATCTGGAACCTGATGTCCAGCGCTTGTCATGGAGCTGGCTATGCTGTCAGGAATTAATTGCCCGTTATGTGGCATGCTAATCAACATGGCAATATTACCCGTACTCAAGTCATAACTTGTATTCATACTATCCCCTAAAATTGGCTACCAACCAAATTGTATATACAACTTGTATTGCCCTAATTTATCATGCGTTAGTTACTCTGAGCAAGGACAGATGGAATTCTTTTCTTTTCCTCGTTTTAACCTGATAATTTTGATATGTTGTTAACACACTATTTGTAATAGATATTACCTATTGCATTGATAGTTTTAATAGATTTTACTTAAAAAAGTTGAGCTATCATAATAGCTGCATCTTAACGAATTAAGCCAAGTAATTACTCGGCATAAAAATGACAATTAACCCCTAAAGGATTTCATTATGTTCACTGATATTACCGGTCAAAAAGTCCCTTCAGTTACCTTTCCAATCATAGCTGATGACACATGGATTTCTCGTAATTCTGAGGAAATTTTTGCCAATAAAACTGTGGTAGTTTTTTCATTACCTGGTGCCTTTACACCAACATGTTCATCATCTCACCTGCCACGATACAATGAATTAGCTGCGAAATTCTCAGCCAACGGCGTTGATGAAATAGTTTGTATCTCGGTAAACGATACATTTGTTATGAATGCGTGGGCAAAAGATCAAGATGCAGATAACATTAGCTTTATTCCAGATGGCAACGGTGAATTTACTCAAGGCATGGGTTTATTAGTTGATAAAGCGGCGATAGGTTTTGGCAAACGCAGCTGGCGTTATGCGATGTTAGTTAAAAATGGCGTGATTGAAAAAATGTTCATTGAACCAGACTTGCCAGGCGACCCATTTGAAGTGTCTGATGCTGATACTATGCTTAACTTCATCAACCCTGAAGCAGTTCAAAGCACTGAAGTGGCGATTTTCACTAAACATGGTTGTTCACACTGTACCAAAGCTAAAGCATTATTAACTGAACAAGGTTTGCAATATGAAGAATTAGTACTAGGTGAAGATACTACAATTACCGCAATGCGTGCTATTTCAAATGCAGATACTACCCCACAGATATTTATCGATGGTAAGCACATTGGTGGTAATGATGAATTGACAAAGTATTTTAGCTAATACTGATCAGATTACTTTATTAGTCAGCTTAGCGTTACATTAGCGAGCTTAAAACACTAAGCTATACCCCAATAAAAACACAATAATGATATACTATCGTTATTGTGTTTTTTGTTTACACCCTACTGCTAGTTCTCAGCAACTAGTACTGAGGTAACTTATTGGAATTAATAATGGATAACCAACCTTATAACCCTCTTCATGGTCTAACGCTAAAAACAATAGTCACTGAATTAGAAGCCTACTTTGGTTTTGAAACGCTTGGTAAAGAAATTAAAATTAAATGTTTCACTGATAACCCAAGCATTCAATCAAGCTTGAAGTTTTTACGTAAAACACCTTGGGCGAGAGAGAAAGTTGAACAGCTGTACATTAAAAACAAAAACAAAATACAAGGTTAACTAATACTAGCGATGACTTGATTACAGTATCACTTTACTGCAGCTTTTTGAATGTTAGATAAAATAGTATAAATGAAATGGTGTAGTTAGATGAATGTGCGATAATTAAGTGTCCATCGCTGTGCTAAATGTCAATTTTCACTCCCCTTAATTGAACGTATTTCCCCATTAATGCTCAACAAATCATTACTTAGACTAAAAAGTATTTTCAGAAAACTATTTGTTCTATGATATCTAGCCAGACATGCTATCAAAGCACTAGCAATGTTTAGAAAAATATCTAATGATGTCTTCAATATCCATTAAAAATAAATAACTTATGTCTTTAGCAACACATTATATTTTAACTTGGCAATGCCCTGACAATAGTGGTGTACTGGCCCAAGTATCTCAAAGCCTCTATTCACATGGCGCATTTATTACCGAAACATCTCAATATAGTGACCCTTACAGTGAAACCTTTTTTTCACGCATTGCCTTTGACGACCGAAATTTAACGGTTTCCAGTAGTGAATTTGTCAAAGCATTAGATGAATTAGCTAAGCCACTTGCTATGCAATATCAATTACGTAAACGCGCTGATGTACCTAACGTGCTCATTGCTGTGTCAAAAGACGACCACTGTTTAGTGTCGTTATTAACTAAGTGGCGTGCTGGGGCCTTACCCGTCAATATAGTTGGTGTTATCTCTAATCATCAAGATTGTCAGGCGCTCAGTGAATGGCATAATGTTCCCTTTTATCATTTACCTGTCACAGCAGAAACTAAGCTCGAACAAGAAGCTAAAATTACTGGCTTAATGGAAGAACTTAAGATTGATTTATTAGTATTAGCTCGCTATATGCAAATACTTTCTGATGGTTTATGCCAGCAGTTACAAGGTAAAGCTATTAATATTCATCACTCATTTTTACCTAGCTTTAAAGGTGCTCGTCCTTATCACCAAGCTCATGCTCGTGGCGTTAAAGTCATAGGGGCAACGGCCCACTATGTCACAGCAAACCTCGATGAAGGACCAATTATCGCTCAGGAAGTCAAATCTATTAATCACACTTTTACCATAGAGCAAATGGTTCATATGGGCCATGATTTAGAAGCGACAGCATTAAGCCATGCAGTAAGGATTCATGCTGAACAACGTGTTTGTGTCAATGGCGATAAGACCGTCATCCTGGCTTAGTTTTAGCTTAGCAATACATTTGACAAATTTTCCTGTAAGTAATTTTGTACAGCCGTCAACTCCCCCTGACGGCTGATGTTTTGCTAAATAGAGTTAAAATTGGCCTAAGAGTCCGCTTTGTGATTAAAATTAGCTCATAACCTATTTTAATAAAAAGTTCTGATCATGATTAATATAGAAAAAATTCATCACGTTGCTTATCGCTGCAAAGACGCTAAAGAAACAACCCATTGGTACAAAGACAAGCTCAACATGGATTTAGTGCTCGCTATCGCTGAAAACGAAGTGCCATCAACAAAAGCACCAGATCCTTATATGCATATTTTTCTCGATGCGGGTAATGAAAATGTATTAGCATTTTTTGAATTACCTAATTCACCAACCATGGATAGGGATCAAAATACTCCTGCTTGGGTTCAACACATTGCCCTAAGAGTAGCGAGTTATGATGCCTTAGTATCAGCTAAAGAAGAACTTGAAAGCAAAGGCGTTGAAATTCTAGGTCCGGTTAATCATGGGGTATTTAAATCTATCTACTTTTTTGATCCAAACGGACATCGTTTAGAGCTTGCCACCGACACGGGTACTGCTGAGCAATATGCAGAACTTAATAGAGTCGGTCAGGATATGGTTGAAGAATGGTCAGTGACTAAACGCGCACCGCGCCATGCTGCTTGGTTACACGAGCAAGATTAATTATCTCTAGTAAGACTTCAGTTTCACAGAAAAATATAATATTAAAAAGCACCACAGTTAAGTACTGTAGTGCTTTATTCTTGTTATACGTTAACTATCTCACTAACATAAATTCCCTTAGTATTCTCTACGTAATTGCCTAGCGGCATGAACCCTATTAACTAACGCAGCTAGGTCTCTGTCCAGCCACGTGTTTTTAAGCCGCAATCTGGGTTCCCCCATAAACGTTCAATCGATATATAATTTGTGCTTTGCCCATTTTATTGACAACGACTTCGACACTCAGTTAAAAATTCAGCTTGTGATAAATCACCACGTCAGTATTTTCTAAAGAAAATTTTAATTCACGTTTTTCGCCTAAGCGTACCAAGCCTAAATTATGAATTTATATTTCTACTCTAGTATGTTTATTTGATCTGCTAGTCGGAAAGTAATAAATCTATTAACTGGTTAGGGATTTTTTTATAAAAAAAACAAATGGACGTCTAGACGTTTAAATGGTTATACTCTAGAAAAGTATCGTTTGAGACAAGCGTAATAAATTCATTAAAGAGTTGAAATAAATTCAATATGTTCGAAATAAAACATTTAAAAACGCTGACAACCCTTGCCAATACAGGAAATATTCGCAAAGCTGCTGAAGAATTATTTAGCAGTCAGTCCGCTTTGTCGCATCAAATAAAGGATCTTGAGCAACGTTTAAATGCCCCTTTGTTTATTCGTAATACCTCACCGGTTGAGTTTACTGAAGCAGGAAAAGTATTACTTAGTCTTGGCGAAGAGTTATTACCAAAAATAAAGGAAGCGAATAACACGTTAAAGTCTCCTTCATTAACACCAAGCACCTTAAAAATAGCCATCGCATGCCATGCGTGTTTTCAATGGTTATTACCCGTAACAAGTCATTTCTCACAACAAAATAATAAAGTTGAACTCGAGTTTATTGATGAGTCGTTTGAAATTAATAAGCACAAACAGCAAAATGAAGACAAAGCTGATATTCTCTTCACAGACGAGCAGCTGACAGAAGAAAATGTCATATACCAAGAAATTGGTCAGTTTGAGGTGATGGCTGTTCTTTCTATTCAACAAGCTAACAAGCTGCAATTATCAGATCTAATTGGAGGTTTTTCTCAAGCTGATGAGACAAAAACGTCCTATTTACAACCTGAGCATTTTAAGCAACTAACATTGTTAACCTATCCTCTACCCCATGAGCAGTTAGACATTTTTAAATTATTTCTAGCGCCAGCCAAATGTAAACCAAGTAAGATCAAGCAAGTAACCAATAGTCATGTTATGTTGCAAATGGTCTCTGCCAACATGGGCGTAGCTACGTTACCTGACTGGTTGGTATCCAGCGTAACCAAGCAATCGCTATTTCGTTGTATGCGCTTAGGTGAAACAGGTATTCATAAAAAGCTCTATGCCCGTTATGATAAAAATAGTAAACAAATAGAGATGATAGAAAAGCTATTACCAGAAGCTATCAAAGAGTTTACAAGTTTGTATATAAATGATTAATACACTCGGTATAACTACAATTGAGGTAAACCATGTGGTATCAAACTGAAATAACGTTAAAAGCAAGAAAGCGTGGTTTTCATTTAATCACTGAGCAGGTCTTAAGGCAACTGCCCGAGCTGAACAAAGTTAACTGTGGCATTCTTCATCTTTTTATAAAACACAGCTCTGCTTCCATTACCCTTAATGAAAATGCCGACCCAACGGTACGCTCAGATATGGAAGCGCACTTTAATCACTTTGTTCCAGAAAGAGCACCTTACTATCAGCATACTTACGAAGGTGATGATGATATGCCTGCCCATATAAAAGCCAGTCTACTGGGTAATAGCCTTAGTTTACCTATTAGTCATGGGCAATTAAATATTGGTATTTGGCAGGGAATATATTTAGGTGAGCATAGAGACCATGCCAGCAACCGAACGATTGTGGCGACTATCAATGGTGAGTAAATAACGAAGAGATAACAAGCTAGACACTCAACTCAAACACAACGAGGATGACAGCTTAGAGGTAACTATTGAATATCCTAACGTCAACGACGTCATTCCCAAATTTACTTATCGTAAACCTATCGTTTTAACATTTGAAGGGATAAAAAGGGAGCCACGACTAAAATACAACAGGGATGACTACTAAAAGCCTAGTACTTAATAATCTAGCCTTCTAGCTATCAATAATAGTATCCAGCTTTAAGTTGTATGGCTCAAGTTAAAGAAAAAAGCACGGAATTGATGACTATCAATGAGTACTTTTGACGCCTAAACTGGACCATACAACGACAAGATGGATGTTATTCAACAGCTAGTCTTCTTCTAAAACATGCGGTCCAGCGTAGTTATCAAAACGAGAATACTTACCTTGGAAGGTTAATGGCACACGACCAGAACAGGTTTATTCCGTTACGTTGTTTAACAATGTTATACCAACAAAGTGAATAACGATTTAACTAATCCTCTTCTAATACATGTGGTCCGGCATAATTATCAAAACGAGAATACTTACCTTGGAAGGTTAATGGCACACGACCAATAGGCCCGTTACGTTGCTTACCAATGATGATTTCAGCCATACCTTTAAACTCACTATCATCGTGATAAACCTCATCACGATAAATAAACATGATTAAATCGGCATCCTGCTCTATTGAACCTGATTCACGTAAATCTGAGTTAATCGGACGTTTATCGCTACGTTGCTCCAACCCACGGTTTAACTGAGAAAGAGCCACAACAGGTACTTGTAACTCTTTTGCTAGTGCTTTAAGCGAACGGGATATTTCGGCAATTTCTAAAGTACGGTTATCAGAAAATTGTGGTGCTCGCATTAGCTGTAAGTAATCAATCATGATCATACTAATACCGCCGTGATCTCGATGTATTCTTCGCGCTCTTGAACGAACTTCTGTTGGTGTTAAACCAGCAGCATCATCAATAAACATCTTACCTTTTTCCATGAGTAAGCCCATGGTTGAAGAAAGCCGTGCCCAATCTTCATCTTCTAATTGGCCGGTACGTATTTTGGTTTGATCTATTCGTCCTAAAGAGGCCAACATTCTCATCATGATTTGATCTGAAGGCATCTCTAAACTGAAGATAAGTGCAGGATGTTCTTGTGTCATCGCAGCATGCTCGGCCAAGTTCATCGCAAAGGTTGTTTTACCCATAGAAGGACGCGCAGCAACAATGATCAAATCAGATTTTTGTAAACCAGCTGTCATTTTATCTAAATCAGCATAACCACTTGGTACACCGGTAACACCACCGGATGGTGTTGAACAAAGTTTTTCAATTCTATCAACAGTTTTTTCTAACACAGAGTCAAGGCTTTCAGGGCCTTCATTCTTATTGGCACGTTTTTCAGCAATAGCAAAAACTTTGGTTTCCGCAAAATCGAGTAAGTCTGCACTGCTTCGTCCTTGCGTATCGTAACCTGCTTCCGCAATTTCGTTAGCCACACTGATCATTTCACGCGTTACCGCTCGTTCACGAACAATATCAGCATATGCGGTGATGTTAGCCGCACTAGGCGTGTTTTTCATCATCTCTGCGAGATAAACAAAACCGCCAGCATCATCAAGTTTTTGATCGTTCTCTAAGGCTTCAGAAAGAGTTATTAAATCAACCGGTTCACCTAACTCTATTAATCCGCCAATGGTTTCAAAGATCAGACGATGTGAGCGACTATAAAAGTCGGCTGCTACCGCTTTTTCAGCAACACGATCCCACGTTTCATTATCAAGAAGCAATCCACCAAGAACAGACTGTTCGGCTTCTAGGGAGTGTGGGGGGACTTTTAATTCATCAATTTGTTTATCTTTAATGAATTCTCTTTCTTTTGAAAATTTACGTGGCTTTTTGTCGGCCATTACCTTAACCCTACTCTGCTACATCACCATACTCGTGCTTGTTTCAACTATTACTTCACATAGAATAAAACAACAAATACGAGTATCTAAAAAGGAGTGCTAATGTAGCAGAATTTACCTTATGCGAATATAAAAGATTCGCTTAAAGAGCTTATTTACTACTAACTTCAATATTACCGCTAACCGTTGACACTCTTACTAAAGCACTGCCTTTGGCTGTTTGAAAATTTAGTTCCGCACCAGGACCATATTCATCATGTTCAGTTTTAGCCTGAGTGATATTGTTGTCTATGTCACCACCAACACTCGATTTAAGGCTGAAATCTGCATCAACACCTTGCTGAAAAGTAAAGGCCAAATCACCACTTACCGTTGAGGCTTTAAGTAAGGATTTTTCATTTAAAGTGAGCTTTGCTTTTAGGTCTCCACTAACGGTTCTAATACGTAGTTCTATAATTTCAGCTAAATTAAGTTTACTTTGACCGGAAACATTATTGAAAAAAACTTCCTTAGCTTTGCTGTTGATATCTACTTCACCACTGACCGATCTGATTTCTAATCGACCAGTAGAGTCTGTATCTTTTATATCACCACTCACAGCTGAAAATGATAATTTCCCCGATAATTTATCACTCTTAATATTTCCACTAATACTACTAAGTTCAACGTTTTGCGTTACATTTTTTGCCAAAACATCACCACTAACCGTTATAACTTCAACACCACCATGTAAGTTAGATAAATGAATATCACTAGAAACACTTGAAGATTTCATACGAATATTTTTTGGCATAAAAACTGTGATTTTTGAACCATCTGCACTCCAATTATCCATTCTAGAGTATTCAACATTAATTAGAACTTGTGCGCCTTTTTGTTCAAAAATGAGTTTCTCTGCATCATCATCTAGTGTGCCAGTAACCGAAATTTTATCTTTATTCCACCCTACAACATTAATAAGACCACTGTGATTATTGATCGACACATTAGTGACATTATCACTTGATAAACTCTCCGCAATTTCAGTATCTGCAAAAGATTGTCCGCTTAATAATATGCTTGTTGTCACTGTGAGCATAGTTGCGCATTGTTTTATTCTTCTTGTTAATTTGTTCATAAGAACCTCTTTTCTTAGCTATTTATTACTGTGTTTAGCGAGCTTAACTTCAGTTAACTACACTTGGCGTTAACATGGTCATTAGCTAAATCACTTGATATTGGCGATATAACTGCTGTAGCAGCTTCAATTCTTGTTGTTGAGTAAAATCTAATAAATTTATTAAGTCAGCATTATTTTCATCGGTTAGCAGTGCTTTTCTTATTGATGCTCTTGCATCTGATAGTTGTGTTAATTCTTTTTGCATTGCGGCGGGTAATTTATCAACAGTGGGTTGTCCATAACTTGCTAATAACGTTTGCTTTTGTTGTTTAAAGTTCTGTTGCATAAAGTTAACCAACTGACCTTGAGTAACAGTGTTTTTTTCTTGATTTTTTACCAACAATGGCGCACTTCCTTCATTAATCGCTGGTGAAAAAGTAAACCATGACATTAGGACCACCAGCGCTATAGAGGCGGCCCAAGCACTTGGCATAAAAGAACTACCTTGCTTTTCTGCTACAGCTTCTTGGCTCTTATGGTTGATAGCTCGCTCGATGCCTGACCATAAATCTCGTTCGGGTGTCATTTCATTGGATAGCTTTGCTACCTGCTCAACCAGTGCTTTATCTGAAATTAGCCCTTCTGAACCTGCGCTTTGTGAATTTGATTTTTCTTGAGGTATATCTTTACTCATGATTTATTTCCTCCTCAATTGATACAAAACCATCCGCTATCAATGATTCCTTTAATAAACTTTTTGCTCGGTGATATTGCGACTTACTTGAACCTACCGCCATTTTTAACATTAAGGCAATTTCCTCATGGCGATATCCCTCAACTGCAAACAAAACAAAAACTAAACGGGCTCGCTCAGGTAAGCAGGAAATATGCTGGTCTAACATAGTAAGCGTTGAATCATCGGTTAAACCGACACGCGGCTCTGCGATGTTTGGCCCCTGATCTTCAATACTAAAAACACGTTGTATCCAGTTTTTATGTTTACGTAAGTGGCCTAGCACTACATTTGTCGCAACGCTGTGTAACCAGGTACTAAATTTACTCTCGCCACGAAAATTATTAATTTTTTGCCATAGCACCACAAAAACTTCCTGGCAAACATCTTCTGCGCTGTCTTTATCTGCCAACATTCGCCAGCACAAAGCATAAATTCGTCGGTGATGTTTTTCATATAGCTGATAAAAAGCAGTTTGAGAGCCTTTTTTGGCCTCAGTGATCCATTGCTGTTCGTCATCACTATCACCGAAAAGGTCAGCGGTATTGGCACTAAAGCGCGCCTTTATGTTTATGACTTGTTTATCTTGTCTTGTTTGGCTATCCAAAAGCTAAAGCCTCTATCTGATTCAAAATAATTATCCAATAAGTTATCTAAAATTGTTGTCTACAATAATCTTCTAAATGATATGCGATATTAACTAAGATACCTTAGCCGACAAAAAGGTTTAAAGAGTATTTAATAAAATTTATATGATAAAAAAGTATAACTGATAGTTGTGATTACAGTGGAGATATAGAGGTGAGCAGTACTATCAATTGTCAGGCACAAAAAAAGCGCCAACAGGCGCTTTCTTTACGTTTAATGCAAGGGGAGAAGTATTTACTTCTTACCGATTGCAGCAAAACGTTTGTTGAATTTATCAACACGACCACCAGTCTCGGCAGCTTTTTGCTTACCAGTGTAGAATGGGTGACAAGCAGAACATACGTCTAGGTGAATGTTTTTACCTATAGTAGAACGAGTTGTTACAACATTACCACAAGAACAAGTTGCACTGAATTCAACGTAATTAGGATGAATATCTTTTTTCATAGGAACCTCTATCTCTTTAAAGAGAAATTGGGCGCATCGCCACTTAGCCATTTACTTACTGTTTACTTTCAAAAATATATTCTTCGAGAATTTACTCTATAAAGATAACTGAAATGCCAAGCACCATACGTAGTTAAAAATTAATGGGGGCGAATAATAAAGGATAAACTAAATAACTGCAACATAAACAAGCCAAAACTGGCTAAAAAAAGGCTTGTTAAGGTTATTTAGAAAATAAGCGATATTGTTACTTGGCAGTATTCATTACACGGGGCAAAATAGCCCTAACCCTCACCAACCAAAACCAGCTAATGAAAAGTGTCTGAACAATATATTCAAGTTGCCATTCCTGTTCCTATGCGACAGTTATTTACTTATCGGGTGCCTGAAGCGCTAAGTACTCCTGCTATTAAAGTCGGTGAACGCGTTGCGGTTTCTTTTGGCCCGAGAAAAGTGATAGGTATTGTTATTGATGCACAAGCACAATGTGATTTTGAGGTAAGTAAAGTTAAAGATATTACTACCCGACTTAATGATAACTTCAATTTAAGCCAGTCACTGGTTAGCTTTTTACAATTATGCGCTCATTATTATCATCACCCGGTTGGTGACGTTTTCCAGCAAGCCTTGCCTATATTGCTTCGAAAAATAGAGAATATTACCTTAAGCCCTCCAATGGTGTGGCAAGCACAATGTTCGAATGAAGAAACCAGTGGCATATTATCCAAATTAGAGAAAAAAGCTGCTAAGCAATTCGCTCTTTATCAAATAATTAACAGCCACCATGGCATTAGTTGGGTCGAGCTGCGCACATTAGGGTATAGCAAAGCACAGTTAAACGCTTTACAGGCTAAAGCGTTAATCATTGAAAAAGAACAGGTAGCTGAGCAATATGCTTGGCAAGAGAACACCCTTAATCAAGCCGACAGGTTAGTACTTTCAAGTGAACAAGCCATTATTGTTAGTGCTATCAACCATTCTTTAGCACAGTTTTCATGTCATCTAATTGATGGTGTAACGGGTAGTGGTAAAACAGAAGTCTACTTGCAAGCAATGGAAGAGGTGCTTGCCAATAATCAACAAGTATTAGTGATAGTGCCGGAAATTGGTTTAACACCCCAAACATTAAATCGCTTTGAACAACGCTTTAATGTGCCTATTGCGTTGCACCATTCTGCGCTGAATGATAAAGAACGATTAGCCACTTGGTTAAGTGCTCAACAAGGAAGTGCCGCCATTGTTATTGGTACTCGTTCAGCCGTTTTTACACCCTTACATCGCCTCGGATTGATCATTATCGATGAAGAGCATGACTCCTCTTTAAAACAACAAGATAGTTTTCGCTACCATTGTCGAGATATGGCTATTTTGCGTGCAAGACAATTAAATATTCCAATAGTTTTAGGCACCGCCACGCCGAGTTTTGAGTCTTTACAAAACGCGTTATCAGGAAAATATAGCTATCACCAACTTCTCAACCGAGCAGGTAAAAGTAATAAAGCCAAAATAGCCCTAATCGATATGAACCCTGTCTCTTATACACATCTCCGAGCCCACGAGACCGTACTAGATCTC
>CAJXRC010000044.1 GCA_913058405.1 uncultured Colwellia sp.
GCAGCGTCAGATGTGTATAAGAGACAGCATTACTACTATTTTAAATCAGGTTTTTTAGGGATTATCGACAAACCATGAAAAAAATTTCGTTCTTCATCATCATTTTATTAACCTTGCTCAGTATGAGTTTTGGTGCGTTTGCCGAAGATTTATCCCTATCGGCTTTAAAACTAACAACCAACCCTGATGGTTCCCAAGAATATTCGGTAAACTTGCAAATTTTAATTTTCATGACGGCGCTAAGCTTCATCCCCGCGGCTGTTATTATGATGACATCATTTACCCGTATTGTTGTGGTGATGGCAATTTTACGACAAGCCTTTGGTCTTCAGCAAACCCCGTCTAATCAAGTTATTATTGGTTTAACCCTTTTTATGACTCTCTTTATTATGACGCCAGTTTATAATCAAATAGATAGAACAGCCATTCAACCCTATTTATCTGAGACGTTAACCTCTTCTGAAGCGATTAATCTGGGTAAAGTACCATTGCGTGCTTTTATGCTAGAGCAAACAAGAGTTAAAGACCTTGATACTTTAGCGGCAATGGCGGGCATTGATGCAGTTGATAAACCTACCGATTTACCTATGACGGTAATCATTCCAGCTTTTATTATTAGTGAATTAAAAACTGCTTTTCAGATTGGTTTTATCCTCTTCATTCCTTTCTTGATAATTGATTTGGTCGTTGCCAGTATTTTAATGGCAATGGGTATGATGATGCTTTCACCAATGATAGTGTCTTTACCTTTTAAATTAATGTTATTTGTTTTAGTTGATGGCTGGAATTTAGTTATTGGTACAATCGCGACCAGTTACGGAATGGGCAGCTAATTATTAATAACGGTTTTATTTGATTAAGTACAAAACCAGTTAAGTAAAAGAGAGTAAGTTATGGGACCAGAAATCTATGTAGATCTACTAGGTGATGCATTATTACTTGTGATCATTTTAGTGTGCGCTATCATCCTGCCAAGTTTAGCGGTCGGTTTAATGGTCGCTGTTTTTCAAGCTGCAACATCCATTAACGAACAAACATTAAGTTTCTTACCTAGGCTAATTGTTACCTTACTTTCGTTAATCATCGGTGGCCATTGGTTAGTTCAAAAAGTAATGGACTATACTATCCGGCTGATTGCCAGTATTCCCAGTGTGATTGTTTAGCTATGTACTTAGGCATCCTTATTACTAGAGCAGTTTAATGGAATTTACTGAGTCGATTATTAATCAGTACATGGCAGATTTTATTTTGCCTTTTAGTCGTGTGTCGGCTTTGATTATGACGATGATAGGTTTTAGTTCAAAAACCATTCCAGGACGAGTAAAAGTCTTCTTATGTATTAGCATTACCGTTGCTGTAATGCCGGCTATCCCTCCTGCTAGTGTCACTAATTTAATGTCTCTTAATACTGCCATATTATTGGGGCAACAAATGATTATCGGTGTAATGCTTGGTTTTGTTACTGTTATGGTAGTAAATACTTTTACTTTAGCGGGCCAAATTATTGCTATGCAATCGGGTCTTGGTTTTGCCTCATTGGTTGATCCTGCCAGTGGAATGAATGTACCAGCTATTGGACAATTCTTTCTCATTTTATCATCACTGCTCTTTTGGGTAATGGATGGTCACCTTGCTTATTTGCAGTTTGTTGTCGCTAGTTTTGATACTTTGCCAATCCCTACAGAGCACTTGTCTAGCATTAAGTACCGTGAAGTTGTTGAATGGGGTGGCTGGATGTTTGCGACCGCGCTATCACTTGCTTTAGCACCAATCACTGCCATGTTATTAATTAATTTTTCGTTTGGGATAATGACAAGGGCTGCTCCACAACTTAACATTTTCGCTATTGGCTTCCCTATTACCATGATGGCTGGTTTACTTATTATGTGGCTGACTTTCGGTAATTTTTTTACACACTTTGAATTACAGTGGCAACGTGCACTTGATTTCAGTTGTTATCTTATTGATTGTAAGGCAACGTAAATGGCTGATTCTGATAGCGGTGAAAAAACAGAAGAACCCACGGCAAAAAAGCTAAGTGATGCTCGTAAAAAAGGTCAAATTGCTCGTTCTAAAGATCTAGGTACTTTTTTTGTTCTCGTGGGCAGTGCTTGTGCCATGCTTTTGATGGGGAAGGCTTTAGCAAACTCAATGGCTAATATGATGAGTCATATGTTTAGTTTGAGTCGTGAACAAACAATGGATGTTAATGCACTTTTTAAAGTGATAAATGATGGTATTTACCAAATCATACCTCCATTACTTTGGATTTTCTTTATTGTCATGCTCGCGGCCTTTATTGGTAATACACTACTGGGTGGTATGAGTTTTTCAGGAGACGCTATGATGCCAAAAGCGAGTAAGCTATCTCCAATGGCAGGCTTTAAACGTATGTTTGGAGTGCAAGCGGTTGTTGAGCTTATTAAATCAATTTTGAAGTTCTTTGTTGTTTTTATCGTCGCTTTTTTACTACTAAGTGGTTTGTTTGAGGAAATCCTGGGTTTGAGTCGAGAAACTATTCCGACTAACTTTGAACATGCCATTACCATGTTACAGTGGATGTTTTTGGTGCTTGCTTTATCCATTGGGATTATTGTGATTATTGATGCACCGTATCAAGTTTGGAATCACAATCGCCAATTAAAAATGACTAAACAAGAAATTAAGGATGAACATAAAGGGACTGAGGGTAGTCCTGAAATTAAAGGCCGCATTCGTAGGACCCAATATGAAATGTCGCAACGCCGCATGATGCAGGACGTACCTGAGTCTGATGTGGTTATTACCAACCCAACTCATTTTTCTATCGCGCTTAAGTACGATGCCGCTGCAGGCGGCGCCCCAGTATTATCTGCAAAAGGTGTCGATGAAATGGCTCTACATATTCGTACTATTGCCAAAGAGCATCAAATCGAAATAATTCAATCTCCGGCTTTAGCACGTTCACTCTATTATACTGCTGAGGTTGGTGATGATATTCCTGAAGAGTTGTTTGCTGCTGTCGCTCAGGTCTTAGCTTTTATCTTTCAACTCAACGAACATAAAAAAGGTAAAGCTAAAAGACCAATCCCAATTGCTAAAGAGCTTCCTATCCCTGATGAATTTAGGTATTAGCGGATAGAGTTTAGGTATTATTGACCTAGTAATGTTAAACTACTCTTCCAAAGAGCTGGTATATAGCTTCATCGGAAATAATTATTGTTGTCACCTTTTGGTATAAGAATTGCTAAATCAAGACAACTGTCAAAAAAATATCATGAAGTATAAATGCAACTAGCCGCTTATTTTAATCAATTTGATAAATCTAAACTACGTCACTTAACTGGCTTAGGTACACCGTTATTGGTCATGGCTGCTCTAGGTATGATCATTTTACCTATGCCTGCTTGGTTATTAGATATTTTATTTTCTTTTAACATAGCGCTCTCTCTTGTTGTTCTACTAATTACTGTTTATACCTTAAAACCCCTTGATTTTGGCTCTTTTCCTGCCGTTTTACTGGTAGCGACTATATTAAGGCTAGCGCTGAATGTAGCGAGTACCCGAGTTGTTTTATTAGAAGGTCATGAAGGCCCTGAAGCTGCTGGTAAGGTTATTGAAGCTTTTGGCTCCGTTGTTATTGGCGGAAACTATGCAGTAGGCTTAGTGGTTTTTCTTATCTTGATCATTATTAACTTTGTTGTTGTGACAAAAGGTGCGGGACGTATCGCTGAAGTAACAGCACGTTTCACCTTGGATGCAATGCCAGGTAAACAAATGGCGATTGATGCTGACTTGAATGCCGGTTTTATCACGCAAGAACAAGCTAAAGAGCGAAGAACCGAAGTCACAAGTGAAGCTGATTTTTATGGTTCTATGGATGGTGCCAGTAAATTTGTAAAGGGCGATGCGATAGCCGGGATATTAATTTTATTTATTAATATCATTGGTGGTTTAATTATCGGAATGGTTCAACATGACTTATCCTTTAATCGCGCTGTTGAAATATATACATTACTTACCATTGGTGATGGCCTAGTTGCACAAATACCTGGTTTGTTATTATCAATTGGTACTGCGATAGTCGTAACCCGTCAAAATACGTCGCAAGATATGGGCGAGCAAGTTAGTAGTCAACTTGGCCAAGAAAAATCACTTTATATAGCGGCTGGCGTGATGTTTGTTATGGGCGTTATTCCAGGCATGCCACATTTTGTCTTTTTGTTATTTTCAGCGATTATTGCAGCAACAGCCTTTTTTGGGGCTAGGAATAAAGTTAATCAGAAGGTTGAACTTGAAAAAATTGCACAAGATGAGCAAGTTCAACATCAACAAAAAGAAGATGAAGTTAAAGAACTCGATTGGGATGATGTTAACCATGTAGATGTTATCGGTTTAGAAATTGGTTACCGTTTAATTCCATTAGTTGATAAAGCGCAGGGTGGTGAGCTACTCAGTCGAATTAAGGGCGTACGTAAAAAACTATCCCAAGAATTTGGTTTCTTAGTGCCAGCTGTCCATATTCGCGATAATTTAGATTTAGACCCCAACAGTTACCAAATATCTTTAATGGGGGTAGTGGTCGGGACAGCGCAAATTAGACATGATCAAGAGCTTGCCATCAATCCAGGGCAAGTATTTGGTCAACTAGATGGTGTAGCAACTAAAGATCCAGCGTTTGGTCTAGATGCAACATGGATTAATCAGAGCCAACGAGAGCAAGCACAAACCTTAGGTTATACTGTGGTTGATTCTGCTACGGTATTAGCAACGCATTTAAGCCAAATATTAACTAATAATGCTGCTCAGTTATTAGGTCATGAGGAAGTTCAAAATTTATTGGATTTACTAGCTAAAAACTATCCTAAGTTGGTTGAAGGTTTTGTACCTGATACTTTATCATTAGGGACTGTGGTTAAAGTATTACAAAGCTTGATGAATGAAGGTGTTGCTGTACGGGATATGAGATCTATTGTGCAAACCTTGGTAGAATATGGGCCGAAGAGTCAAGATGCAGAAGTATTAACAGCTGCCGTACGTATTAGTTTGAGAAAGTTTATTGTGCAAGACCTTGTGGGGAGCGCGCAAGAAGTGCCCGTCATAACTTTGGCTCCTGAATTGGAACAGATGTTGCATCAGTCTATGCAAATGGCAGGAGATGATGGTGCTGGTATTGAACCAGGGTTAGCGGAACGCTTACAACAATCATTAACTGAAGGATCAAACCAGCAAGAAATGGCTGGTGATACACCAATATTATTAACGTCAGGAATTTTGCGACATGTTTTGGCTAAGTTTGTTAAATATACTATCCCAAGCCTACGCGTGATTTCATATCAGGAAATACCTGATGACAAACAAATTAAAATAGTTAGTGCTATTGGGCAGTAACAATCTGTTAAACGACTGCAATGCATCGTTATAACGTAGAGTTAGGAAGAGGTTGGATATGAAAATTAGACGTTTTGTTGCCAAAGATATGCGCACTGCTTTAGCGCAAATAAAAGAAGAACTCGGCGTTGATGCGGTTATCATGTCCAATAAAAAAATTCCAGAAGGTGTGGAGTTAATGGCTGCTGTTGATTACAACCAAGCAGTTCCACCGGCAAAGTTTTCAGAAGAAAAGCCTCATCAAGCTCATGCACAGGAAAATTCACCAAGTGCTAGAGAGATTAGCAATGATGTGGTAAATCTTGGGCAACAAGCACCCGGGAATATGAATGTAATCTCAACTCATAGTGAAAGCACGGCTGAGCATGCACCTGCAGATAGCTTGTCAGCTCTACTTAATCGTCAAGTGCAACAGCCAGCTCCCCAGCAGTTATCTTCGCAACAAGAGTCGTCTAGCCTAGGCGAGGCAAGTATTGAGCAACAATTAAAAAACTTTACTGATCGTCTGAGTCATTCAACGCCTGAAACCATGTCGAATACATTGCAATCACAAGCAGTGGCCCCTGAACCTGAACAATATAATAGTGATCAAATCACTGCAAATATTTCTAATAATATGTCATCTTCAAGTCCTCTGGCTATTGGCGTAAATAGTGATGCACAGGTATCAACACAAGACTTTGCTAAAATGCAGCAAGAAATGGCTTCTATTCGGTCTTTGTTAGAGCATCAAGTATCAGGTCTGATGTGGCAAGATATGGCACAAAAAGATCCCCAACGAGCAGTGTTAGTCAATCGATTACTTGCGCTAGGATTAAATGAACAAATTGCGGATCAAATTGCAGGGTATGTTCCAGAGCAAGCACATGAAAAAGAAGCTTGGCTACAAGCAACACAACTTATCTCTCAACAAATTAATACCACACAGAACGATATAATCAATCGTGGTGGAGTAGTTGCTTTAGTTGGACCGACCGGTGTAGGTAAAACAACTACTATTGCTAAACTGGCAGCAGGTTTCTCACAAGTACACGGAAGCGATCAAGTTGCGCTTATCTCTACTGATACATTTCGTATTGCGGGGTTTGAGCAATTAGCAACTTACGGAAAGATCATTGGTTGCCAGGTAAGTCTTGCAAAAGACAGTCAAGCATTAGATGTGCTTTTACAGCAATATTCGAAAAAGAAATTAATCTTAATTGATACTGCTGGTATGGGACAACGAGATATGCGTTTAGCGGAGCAATTAACCGCATTAGTATCAAATGCTCGAGTTAGAATTAGAAATTATTTGGTCTTAGCAGCTAATGCTCAACAAGGCGTTATGCAAGAAAATGTGGATCGCTTTAAAAAAGTACCATTATCGGGTTGTATTTATACTAAACTTGACGAAAGTATCAGTATTGGTGAAATAATTACAACTTCGATTCAAAATGGTTTACCAATAGGTTATCTTACTGATGGACAAAGAGTTCCAGAAGATATTAAAGTTGCAAATGCTGAGAAATTAGTTACCCTTGCAGATAAGATGGCAACTAAGTCAGTAAATAATAATGTCACTGTTTTGCGGCCGATGCCTGTTGCGCCCGCTGCAACGTTATAAAATTCTGGCTAACAGTGAAGTATATATAATTAGAAGTAATAATTAAATGATAGATCAAGCGAGCGGCTTAAGAAAAATGCAAGATTTACAGCAAGTTAAAGTAATAGCAGTGTCTGGCGGAAAGGGTGGTGTTGGTAAAACTAATACCTCATTAAATACAGCTATTGCACTAGGGCAGTTAGGTAAACGGGTTTTAGTACTTGATGCCGATTTAGGTCTTGCAAATGTGGACGTAATGTTAGGCTTAAGAGTTAAGCGTAACCTATCTCATGTCTTATCAGGAGAGTGTGAGCTTGATGATATTATTATTGAAGGCCCAGCTGGCATAAAGATTATCCCCGCAACTTCCGGCTCACAGTCCATGGTTGATTTAACACCATCTGAACATGCCGGTTTAATTCGCGCTTTCAGTGAAATGAGAACGCAGTTTGATGTGCTTATTGTTGATACTGCAGCAGGTATTTCTGATATGGTTTTGAGCTTCACTCGTGCTGCTCAAGATGTCATGTTAGTGGTTTGTGATGAGCCGACTTCAATTACCGATTGTTATGCTCTAATGAAATTATTGAGCAGAGATCATGGGGTATTCAAGTTTAAAGTCGTTGCAAATATGGTTCGTAGCCCGAAAGAAGGGCAGCAACTGTTTGCAAAACTGACTAAAGTAACCGATAGATTTCTTGATGTCGCAATTGAATTAGTTGCTGTCATCCCATATGATGAAAATATGAGGAAATCTGTTCGTAAACAACAGGTTATAGTTGAAGCTTATCCTCAGTCACCTGCTTCTTTAGCTTATATCGATTTAGCAAATAAGGTTAGCCAATGGCCAATACCTAAACAAGCATCAGGGCACTTAGAATTTTTTATTGAACAGTTATTGGCTAATTAACTGATCGATTTAGAATTACTTCAGTGAGAGTAATATTACGTGGTAAAAGCGAATAGCTATAATAATCAAATTGATAAAGCAGCTCTTCTTGAACAACAAACTGTTTTAGTTAAGCGCATTGCTTATCATCTTTTAGCAAGATTGCCGGCAAGTGTTCAAGTTGATGACTTGATTCAATCAGGAATGATTGGCTTATTTGAAGCGGCAAATAATTTTGATAACAGCAAAGGCGCAAGTTTTGAAACTTTCGCGGGCATTCGTATCCGTGGAGCTATGTTGGATGAAATACGTCGGGGTGATTGGACTCCACGGTCTGTTCATAAAAATAGCCGAATGATCAGTGCGGCAATAAAGCAGCTTGAAGCACAATTAGGTCGAGATGTCTCAGATGTTGAAGTTGCTGAAAATTTAGAAATTTCACTCAAAGAGTACCATCAGATATTAAGTGAAGTGAGTACCGGAAAAATACTCGGGATTGATGATCTTGGCATCAATGAAGATGCTATTAAGCCTAGTGATGAGTATATCGGAGATGATCCATATCAAAGTATTGAGCGAATTGCTTTTAAAAAAGGCTTAACTGAATGCATTAAGTCTTTACCAGAACGAGAAGCTCTAGTACTGTCTTTATATTATGATGAAGAATTAAATTTACGAGAAATAGGGCAAGTGCTCGATGTAAGTGAATCACGGGTAAGTCAAATTCATAGCCAAGCGATGCATCGTTTAAAAGCAAGAATGCAATCTTGGCAAAATTGATTTTGTTAGTAAGTTACTGATAAGTAACGTTAAGGTAAGGGTTTTGTTAGGTTGCTAATGAATCTATTAGAAAAAATAATTAAATTTAAATGTTTCGCCGGAGAGTTCCTTGGATAAAAATATGAAAGTACTTGTTGTTGATGATTTTTCAACCATGAGACGTATAGTTAAAAATTTGTTACGTGATTTAGGTTTCACCAACATTCAAGAAGCTGATGATGGCAATACTGCGTTACCCATGCTTCAAGGTGGTGATTTTGATTTTGTTGTTACAGATTGGAACATGCCGGGCATGCAAGGTATAGATTTACTGAAAGCGATACGCGCAGATGCAAATTTATCACATATCCCCGTTTTACTTATCACTGCAGAAGCTAAAAAAGAGCAAATCATTATGGCTGCTCAAGCAGGTGTTAATGGCTATATTGTTAAACCATTTACAGCCGCAACATTAAAAACTAAGTTAGATAAAATTTTTGAGCGCTTAGCTTAATGTGAAGGCCTTAGCTGACAATATATTTGTTAGCTAATTATGGTGTTGATAAATATTCTATTAAGGACTTTGCATGAGTATAGCTATGACGGGACGGATTTCATTAGAACAAGCAAGATCTTTGGTTGTTTTTTTAGAGTCTGATCAGCAAGACGAAGCGGATGCGATTATTGCTGAGATTCAAAACCCAATCAATTCAGAACTGTTTGCAGAAATTGGTAAATTAACGCGCCAGCTTCATGATTCTTTGACAAATTTTCAAGTAGATTCTAGGTTAAATGATCTTGCAACGACAGATATCCCCGATGCTAAAGAACGCTTGAATTTTGTTATTACGAGAACAGAAGAAGCTGCAAATAAAACTATGGATGCTGTCGAAGCGATATTCCCTGTAGTTGATACCATTGCTGAGCAAGTGGCAGCCGTCAATCCATCATGGACTAAGTTAATGAATAATGATTTGGACTTGAAAGAGTTTAAATCGTTATGTCTTGATATCGATACCTTGTTGAAGAATACAGGTAAAGAAACTCAACATATTCATAGCTTAATGACAGATGTACTAATGGCACAAGATTTCCAAGATTTAACCGGTCAAGTGATTCGGAAAGTTATTGAATTAGTTAGAGAAGTTGAAGAAAGTTTGATAAATATGTTGACAGCTTTTGGTCTGTCAGCAGAAAAAGTGCAAGGACAACATATTCCTAAAGTAGGTGAAAACCTCGTTGAAGGACCAATTGTAAATGCAGAAAACAGAGATGATGTAGTAGAAGATCAAGATGATGTTGATGATCTTTTATCAAGTTTAGGATTTTAAGGGGAATTACTGCATGTCTTTTGAAGCAGATGAAGAAATTTTACAGGACTTTTTAGTTGAAGCGGGTGAAATCTTAGAATCGCTTTCAGAGGAGTTAGTCGAACTTGAAAATGATGTAGATAATGCTGAATTACTGAATTCAATTTTCCGTGGTTTTCATACCGTCAAAGGTGGCGCAGGTTTTTTAAGTCTTGGTGACTTGGTTGATGTCTGTCATGGCGCAGAAAACATATTTGACTTATTACGCACAGGAAAACGCTCGGTTAACGCAGAGCTTATGGATACAATTTTATCAGCATTAGATACTGTCAACGACATGTTTGTGCTGGTACAAAACAAAGAGCCTCTCGTTCCTGCTGACGCTAACCTACTCGCTGAACTTGCCCGACTTAGCAATCCTGATGCAGCAGCTCCTGTTGTTACTGAGGTTGTTGAGCAACCCATAGTCAATAACGAAGATTCAAGCTCAAACGATGAAATGAGTGAAGATGAGTTTGAACGACTGTTAGATGAATTGCATGGTTCAGGTAGCGTTTCAGCCACACCGGCGCCAACTCCTATTGAAAAAATACCCGATTCACCCTCAAATTCAAGTACAGATGGCTCAAGTGATGAGATTTCAGATGATGAATTTGAATCATTATTAGATGAGTTACATGGACAGGGAGCTTTTTCAGTTGACGCAGCAGCAACGAATAATAACACTTTAAATGCTTCCAGTGATGATATTGATGACTTAGAGTTTGAGAAGTTGTTAGATGAATTGCATGGTAAAGGCAATGCGCCTAAAGCTGTTGAAACTTCAATAGTTAATGATAGCACTAACATTCCAATACCTCCTCCTGAAAAGAAAGTGCAGCCGAAAGCTGTTGCACCGAAAAAAACTGCTCAGAAAAAAGTAAAAGTTGAACCTGAAAAAGCAGCGGCGAAAAAATCAGCACCAGCACCTGCTCCTCAAGGTGAAACTACAGTTCGTGTGGATACTAAACGGCTAGATCAGATTATGAATATGGTCGGAGAACTCGTTTTAGTAAGAAATAGATTAACAAGTTTAGGTTTGGTTTCTGACGATGAAGACCTAAATAAGGCAGTTACCAATTTAGATGCGGTAACGACAGACCTTCAAGGCGCTGTAATGCAAACACGCATGCAGCCAATTAAAAAAGTTTTTGGACGCTTCCCTCGTGTTGTGCGTGATTTAGCGCGTAGTCTGAATAAAGATATCTCATTGATATTGGAAGGCGAAGAAACTGATTTAGATAAAAACTTAGTAGAAGCTCTTGCTGATCCCTTAGTGCATTTAGTCAGGAATTCAGT
The DNA here is from genome assembly GCA_913058405.1 of uncultured Colwellia sp. Lineage (GTDB taxonomy): Bacteria > Pseudomonadota > Gammaproteobacteria > Enterobacterales > Alteromonadaceae > Colwellia. The sequence continues at coordinate 11,249 of CAJXRC010000044.1, forward strand.
AGATCATGGTATTGAAGCACCTGATGCTCGAGAAGCAATGGGTAAATCAAGAGAGGGCACTGTCCTTTTATCAGCCTCGCAAGAAGGTGATCATATACTGCTAACCATTAAAGATGATGGCGCGGGAATGGATGCGGAGAAGCTGAAAAGCATTGCTATTGACCGTGGTGTACTTGATGAAGAATCTGCTGCTAGGATGTCAGATAAAGAAGCTTACAGTCTTATTTTCGCCCCTGGATTTTCCACTAAAACGGAAATCTCAGAAGTATCAGGGCGTGGTGTTGGCATGGATGTGGTCAAGACCAAAATTACACAGCTCAACGGTACTGTAAACATTGATTCAGAGTTAGGTGTGGGCACTATACTCGAAATCAAAGTGCCACTAACATTAGCAATACTGCCTACATTGATGGTTATTGTTGGTAAGCAAACCTTTGCTTTACCGCTAGCCTCTGTTAATGAAATTTTCCATTTAGATTTATCTAATACTAATAGTGTCGATGGACAATTAACCATAATCGTTCGAGAAAAAGCGATTCCGTTATTTTATTTAGATGAATGGTTAGTGCGTGACTTTGTTAAAAAATCTCGTGATAAAGGTCATGTGGTGATAGTTCAGCTTGGCAATCAGCAAGTTGGTTTTGTTGTTGATAGCTTAATTGGTCAAGAAGAAGTCGTTATTAAACCTCTTGATAGGTTATTGCATGGAACACCAGGGATGGCAGGCGCTACTATCACAAGTGATGGTGGTATTGCTTTAATTTTAGATATAGCAAATATGCTTAAATTTTATGCGAAAAAATCACCCGTTAATAAAAGATTACGAAATTAGTTAATCATAACTGAAACACGTAAGTATATAACAATAGCGTGAATATTTGACGTAATAATAAATAGTATAAGCAGAGAGATTAAATGGCCTACAAGGTACTTGTTGTTGATGATTCTAGTTTTTTTAGGCGCAGAGTCACTGACATCCTTAATAAAGATCCAAAATTAGACGTTATTGATGTGGCTGTGAACGGCCAAGAAGCTGTAGATAAAGCCTTATTACTTAAACCTGATGTAATTACCATGGATATCGAAATGCCAATCCTTAATGGCATTGAGGCTGTAAAGAGAATTATGGCCCGCTCTCCGACATCGATATTAATGTTTTCCTCTTTGACTCATCAAGGAGCGAAAGCAACGTTAGAAGCACTTGATGCAGGTGCTTTGGACTTTTTACCTAAAAAGTTTAGTGAAATAGCTAAAAATAGCGATGAAGCGGGTAGTTTATTACGTCAACGAGTTGTTGAAATAGCAAGACAATCAGAATTCTCAAGACCACGCGCTCGTATCCGTCCTCCCGCATCCAGTATTAGTCCAAAAACGTCAAGATTAATTGCAGAGCGAAATAAACCATCGACATTATCAACTTCCTCAGTCAGTGAAGAGAGAAGGCCAGTGCCTTCGATTGCTCGCAGCTCAGGAAAAAAATATAAGTTATTAGCCATTGGTACATCAACAGGTGGACCTGTCGCATTACAAAAAATACTGGTACAACTTGAAGCTGACTTTCCTTTACCAATAATTATCGTACAACATATGCCCGCAGCCTTTACAGCAGCATTTGCTAGTCGGTTGAATTCATTGTGTAAAATATCGATTAAAGAAGCCGCTGATGGTGATGTGTTGAAACCTGGATGTGCGTATTTAGCACCAGGCGGACGACAAATGATCATCACAGGAAGTGAGAACGCGGCAAAGCTTAAAGTTATAGATGATGATTCTCCTAAAATAACTTTTAAGCCGAGTGTTGATATTAGTTTCGGCTCGGCGGCAAAAACATTTGCAGGTAAGGTTCTCGGGGTTATTTTAACGGGAATGGGCTCTGATGGAAAAGAAGGAGCAAGAATGCTTAAAGCTAAAGGTTCAACTATTTGGTCGCAAGATGAGCAGTCTTGTGTCGTTTATGGTATGCCTCAGGCCGTTGATAAAGCAGGAATATCTGAATTATCACTCTCATTAGATTCTATGGCAGCTTCAATGGTGAAGGAAGTCAGTTGTGGATAAGTTGAGTATTGCAGGACTCGCCATTGCTATCCTAGCTGTTTATATAGGTTTTAGCTTAGATGGTGGTCATTTATCTGCTTTATTTGAACTACCCGCTTTTATTATTGTTTTTGGCGGCACCTTAGGTGCAGTTATGTTGCAATCTTCCATGGTGCAATTTACCCATGCTATATCATTACTAAAGTGGGTTTTTTTCCCGCCTAAATATGATATTGAGCAAGGGATAAGTGAGATTGTAGAGTGGGCAAGTAAGTCAAGAGAAAAAGGGTACTTAGCACTAGAGGATACAGCTCTAGAAATTGAAGATAGTTACACTCAAAAAGGGCTGAATTTACTTGTTGATGGTATCGAGCTCGAAAATTTTCGCGTTGCTTTGGAGTTAGATTTAGACATTTATCGTGAGCATAATTTACGCTCCGCTAATGTTTATGAAGCGATGGGGGGGTATAGCCCAACCATAGGTATTCTTGGCGCAGTACTTGGCTTAATTCATGCAATGAGTAACTTAACTGAACCCGCATTATTAGGACAGGGTATAGCCACCGCTTTTATTGCAACAATTTACGGTGTTGGTTTTGCCAATTTATTTTATTTACCTGTAGCTAATAAAATTAGAGCGATAGTTCATGAACAAACCATGTATCGTGAAATGATTTGTGAAGGGTTAGTTTCTATTGCTCATGGCGAAAACCCTCATGCGATAGAAAATAAACTATCAGCTTTCAGGTTAGAGCAATGAGTCGAATGCGTAAAAGGAGAGCCGCGGTAGAACATGATAATATTCACCGCTGGTTAGTCTCTTATGCAGATTATATGACATTGATGTTTGCTCTGTTTGTGGTGCTATACGCTATGGCAATGGTAAACGAAAAGCCTTTTGATAGTATCACTGAATCCTTTGGTCGCGTGTTCCAAGCATCCGAAGAGGAAACTAAAAATCGTGGCCATGGCGATAGTATTTTAATGGTGAATACCAGTAAAACGAATGTGAAGTTATATGGCAATGGAATTTTAGAAGTTGCTGGTCCTGAATTATTGGATAATGAAAAAAACTTATCTAATATTTCAGATGCTAAAGTAGGTAGCAACTTAAGTTATTTGGAAAAAGAACTTAACACAGCCTTATATGATCTTGTTGAATCAGGCTTCGCACAGTTACAAATAGATGGTGACTGGTTAGAAATTGAATTAAATAGTGGTTTGTTATTCCCTAGTGGCTCATCATCAGCCACTCTTTCAGCTGAAGCTATTTTAACAGTGATTTATGACGTGATTGGTAAAGCAAGTAACTTCATTCGAGTAAGAGGTTATACGGATAATCAAGTCATCAATAACGAAATATATTCTTCAAATTGGGAACTTTCTGTTTTTCGAGCTACGGCAATATTGAGAGTTTTGGAAACGTTGGGGTTAAATCCAGCACGTATGGCAATTGAAGGATATGGACAATATTATCCCAGTGCGGATAATTTAACGTCTGAAGGAAGAGCAAAAAATAGGAAAGTAGTGGTTGCCATATCAAAGTATGGATTAGAAAAGGCCAACTTGCTTCAAGCACCAACTATTGCTGTTCAGGATATCGAAAAGGTTAAGTTAGGAGGCGATTCAACTGAAGAAGCAACAGATGCATCGAATAATATTAAGGTCATTAGGTTAAAAAATGGCGGTATTCGCATCACTACTCGTAATGAAAATGACGCAGATATTGATAATAATCCAGAATAAGACTTTTCGTTGATTACAAAGATAGTGATAAAGAGCAAAGAATTGAAAACGATTCAGAATAGTTAATTAAAATAAGTGAGTAGTGCTCTTGGTAGTTTGGACGGTTGCAAATCAAAAAGGTGGAGTTGGTAAAACAACAACCACGATAGCACTTGCTGGCGTTTTAGCTGAACAAGGGCATCGAGTATTATTAGTTGATACTGATCCCCACGCATCGTTAAGTTATTATTTTGGCATTGAGTCTGAAGATTTAGATCTGAGCGTTTATGAGTTATTTACCCAAGTATCATCAAGGGAGCAAATTCTACAAACTTTATGCCCAACTCAATACCCGAATATTGATATTTTACCAGCGACTATGGGGTTAGCTACCTTAGACCGTTCGCTAGGTAACAAAGGTGGGATGGGCTTGGTGTTAAAGAAAGCAGTACAAAAAGTAGCAGAGAGTTATGATTATGTGTTGATGGATTGCCCACCAGTACTTGGTGTACTTATGGTTAACGCTTTAGCAGCAGCGGACCGAATTATTATTCCGGTTCAAACCGAATTTTTAGCATTAAAAGGTTTAGATCGTATGATTAAAACTTTGGAAATAATGCAAGGCGAACAAGATACATCTTTTAAGTATACGATAGTACCAACTATGTTTGATAAAAGAACAAAAGCGTCCATATTGGCCTTTAAAAAGCTACAGGAAGTTTATACTAATAAAATATGGCCAGGCGTGATCCCAATTGACACAAACTTTAGAAACGCAAGTTTTGAGCAAAAAGTTCCATCAGATTTTGCGGCCAACTCTCGCGGAACACTAGCTTATAAAAGCTTATTGAATTATTTGGTCAAGCAAAGTATGCAGTACAAAGAGGTTGAACGCTAAATGAGTAAATCATTAACGGCTAGTAAAAAGATAATGAAAAATTATTTATCTGAACTACTTACAGAGCCAGAGGTTGATGTAGAATCAGTGCAACAAAGTGTTGTTAAACAAACAACCAGTAGACCATTGGCGCATAAAGAAAATCAGTCCCTAGAAAATTTATTAAAAACAGTTAATGAACCAAAAGAAGCTAAGGTTGCAAAAGAAGTCCCGGTTACTAAAGACGTAGCTAAAGAAGTTACTAATGGTAACTCATCTGATACTGGTTTATTACCTACCTCTTCTGAGGAAAGCCTAACGGCTGCAATAACTTTACCACAGAAAGGTTATCGCCAAGGTGATTTTCAAGCTATGTTTTTTGAAGTGGCAGGTTTAACTATTGCAGTGCCTTTGATTGAGCTAGGTGGAATTCATAAAGTTAATAAAACCAGCAGTTTAATGGGTAAACCCGATTGGTTTAAAGGGGTGATGCTTTATCGAGATGAAAAAATTAACGTTGTCGATACAGCATTATGGGTCATGCCAGAAAAATGTGACCAAGCATTAAAGGATTCATTAAATTATCAATACATTATTATGTTAAATGATAGTTCTTGGGGACTGATGGCTGAACATTTAGTCGATACTGTTGTATTGTCTCAAGATGAAGTTAAATGGTTGGACTCTAGTGAAAAACGTCCGTGGTTGGCTGGCTTAGTTAAAGAAAAAATGTGTGCCTTACTCGATGTAAGCGCTTTGATTGAATTGCTAAATAAAGGCAGTGATATCAATCAAAAATAGTAAATTATCCCTATCAACGTTATAGGGGACTTATAAAATAAGTTATTTGAGAGGCGAAAAATATGTCAAATGAAAGACGAAGTGCAAGTGATAAAGTTGAAGCAAATGATGAAGTATTGCAATGGGTGACCTTTAAATTAGAAAATGAAACCTATGGTATCAATGTTATGCAGGTACAAGAGGTTTTACGTTATAGTGAAATAGCGCCTGTTCCAGGAGCCCCACTTTATGTACTTGGTATAATTAATTTACGCGGTAATGTAGTTACCGTTATTGATACCCGTTCTCGTTTTGGTCTAGAACCATGTGATATCACAGATAATACCCGTGTTGTCGTGATCGAATCAGAAAAGCAAGTTATCGGTATTCTTGTTGATAGTGTTGCTGAGGTAGTCTACTTAAAGTCATCTGAAATAGACGTAGCACCTAATGTTGGTAATGAAGAAAGTGCTCAATTTATCCAAGGTGTGTCGAATCGAGAAGGTGAATTACTGATTTTGGTCGACCTAGATAAATTGCTTTCTGATGATGAATGGGATGAGCTTAAACAGTTCTAATCTTAATGCTTCAACTCTGTAATGTTTTGTTCAAAAGTCTGTGTTTTCAGGCTTTATATTTAGCAGTGATGTAATTATTCGTTTAGTTTTATCTAAGGCAAAAGTTCTTAATGTCATTATTAGCCGTTCCAATTATTGCAGTGTTAGCTCTATTTATTGTGTTACTCACGAGTACACTGCTATTTGTTTATTTACGTAAACTTAAGAATAAAATGGAAGTGCTCAATGTACAAATGCAAAGCACTTCTTTAATGGTGAATGACTTACAAATGCAGAATGATAAACTGCAACATGAACTTGATGAATTGGTTAGCAATAATGAACAGCTTACTGCTGAAAATGAACAAGTATCAAAACAGTTAGAGCATCGAATTAAAGGCTTACAGAATCAATCTATTGAACAACAGCAGCTATTAACGCAGTGGCAAGATACTCAAGGACAAGATAAATTTTATAATCGTGCTTTTAAATTAGCAGCAAAAGGAGCTGATATTGAAGAGATTATGAGTGAATGTGAGTTACCTCGTGCAGAAGTTGAAATGCTGCTTTCAGTCTATCAGCAAGGTGTTCGCTCCAAATAAAAGTTATCTCAGCATTATTTATTGTAATAAATATAGTGAAACTGTAGCCAAACGTTATTCACGCAACTATGCATTGTATGTTAAAGTGCAATCGTTTTTATTACGCATTTATGCAACGGCAAGGATTTAAGCCCTGTGAGCTCAGCTATAACGCTATACTTTCGACTTCTTATATTAGTTTCAATTTTCACTCTTTCTGGGTGTTCCACGACGCCGGAGGAACAGGCTCAAGAAGAGGTGGCTGAATCCACCGATGTTAGCGACCCAAGAGATCCCTTTGAAGTTATAAATAGGCCATTTTGGACCTTTACATGGGACTACGTAGATAAGTATATTGCGAAGCCTGCATCAGAAGTCTATACCACTTATACACCACCGTTTTTACGTACTGGTTTGTATAATATGGCATTAAACTTAAATGAACCCGCAAGTATTATTAATAATGCTCTGCAATTAAAATTCACAGCCGCTGCAAAAAGTACCGGCAGATTTGTGTTGAACTCTACTATTGGTTTATTTGGATTTTACGATCCCGCGAGTGACTTTGAGTGGTCAGGTGAACAAGAAGAGTTTGGCGAGGTGCTAGGGTCATATGGCGTTGGTGATGGACCGTATTTAGTTGTTCCCGGTTTAGGGCCAAGCTCTGTTCGTGAAGAAGTTGGTGATTATGTTGATCGTCTTTATTGGCCTTTAGCGGTAATTGATTTTTGGCCAAACATTGTCCGTCTCGGGGTACTTGCATTAGAGAAAAGAGCAGCAGTTCGAGATCAAGAGCAACTAGTTGTCGAATCGGAAGATCCCTATGAATTCATTAAAAATGCATATTTTCAAAATATGAATTTTAAACTCCATGATGGTAATCCACCCATCGTAATTGATGAAGCTGAAGAAGCAGAAATAGATGCATTTCTCGATGAATTTGATGATATAGACTAATTTTAGAATAAACGAGTACCTATGCCGATAACTATTTGTTAGAATTGCGGCAAATTTTTATACACACCATATTGGAATTATTAAATGAATATTATTGAAGGTTCGTTTGAAGCAAAAGGCAAGAAATTTGCTATCGTTGTATCGCGTTTTAATCACTTTATTGTTGATAGTTTATTAGAAGGTGCAATTGATGCACTTAAACGTCACGGTAACGTTAATGATGAAGATATTACCGTCGTTCGTGTACCAGGTGCTTACGAGTTACCTCTAGCAGCTAAGAAAATTGCTAAAAAAGGCGAGTCAGATGCAATTATTGCTATCGGCGCAGTTATCCGTGGTGGCACTCCGCACTTTGATTTTGTTGCTGGCGAATCAAATAAAGGCTTAGCACAAGTTTGTTTAGAAGCTGAAATTCCAGTTTCATTTGGTGTGATCACAACAGATTCAATTGAACAAGCTATTGAACGTGCAGGCACTAAAGCGGGTAATAAGGGTGCTGAAGCTGCTCTTGGTGCATTAGAAATGGTTAATGTATTAGCTAAAATTTAATTTTTAAATTTAAGAAAAGTGGAAAAATATTGTGAAACCTTCTCCTAGAAGAAAAGCCCGTGAACTAGCTGTACAAGCTGTTTATTCATGGCAAGTGAGTAAAAACCCTGTAAATGATATTGAAGTTAACTTTATCGCTGACAACAGTAAACGTCGTTTTGATATTGAATACTTTCAATTATTATTACGTGGTGTAACAACCAATGTTGGTTCAATAGATGACGCTATCATTCCTTATGTAGACCGTCCTCTTGATGATATCGACCAAGTGGAAAAGGCTATTTTACGCGTGGCAGTGTTTGAACTAAAAGACTGTACTGATGTGCCTTATCGTGTAGTGATTAATGAAGCTATTGAACTAGCCAAGTCATTCGCAGCAGATGATAGCCATAAGTTTGTTAACGGTGTTTTAGATAAAGCTGTTAAATTAATTCGCCCTGAAGAATAACCTACTAATACCATTAATATTAGTAAACAAAGGCTTAGCATGAAAGAGTTCGAGTTGATAAAGCATTTCTTCACCAAACAAGCAGTTAAACGTAAAGATGTTGTGCTTGGCATTGGTGATGACTGCGCGGTTTTATCACCTATTGAGAATCAAAATATAGTGGTAACTACAGATACATTGGTTGCTGGCGTTCACTTTCCATTTGATACTAGCCCAAGAGCGATAGGTCATAAAGCTGTAGCTGTTAATTTGTCTGATATTGCGGCAATGGGTGCTAAGCCAAGTTGGTTATCACTAGCAATAACGTTACCTGATATAGATGAAGCATGGATAACTGAGTTTTGTGAAGGTGTTTTTGAACTCTGTGAGTTTTATAATGTAGAACTCATTGGCGGAGATACTACACAAGGTCCATTGAGCATAACGATTACTGCTCAGGGACTTACGCCTGAAGGCAGTTACTTATCTCGTTCAGGCGCTAAATCAGGTGATTGGCTTTATGTAACGGGTGAACTCGGTGATGCCGCATTAGCTTTACAGCAAATTACCGGAAAAGTAGATATTGAAGCACAGTTTATTGATATTATTAAAAATAAACTTGATTACCCGAAGCCACGTGTATTAGCAGGACAAACGCTCCGTGAATATGCTTCTTCGGCAATTGATCTTTCTGACGGTTTAATTGCTGATTTGGGTCATATATGCCAAGCATCTAATGTTGGTGCGAATATTGTTTTGGATGCTCTTCCTCTCTCTACTATTATGCGTGATAGTTTGCTTACGGATGATGCCATTACCTTGGCATTATCCGGCGGAGATGATTATGAACTTTTATTTACGGTGAACGAAGATAACAAAGTGGGAATGGAAACTGCGATGTCTCATGCTGGTACTAAGGTGACTTGTATCGGACAATTGAACGCATCTCAGACTATTTCAACTACATTGAACAACAAACCTATTCCAATTAATACCGTTGGTTTTGAGCATTTTTCCGAATAGATTTTTCAAAGTTTACTAATTAATAAGTCATTACACTATGTCGGGTAAAAATACACAAGTTAACTTTAATCTTGCTAATCCTATTCAGTTTTTAGCTCTAGGTTTTGGTAGCGGACTGGCACCAAAAGCGCCTGGTACCTTCGGTACACTTGCCGCGGTTCCATTATTTTTACTAATGAGTGGCTTATCTCCATTGCTTTATGGTTCACTTGTCTTAGTTGTATGTATTTCAGGTGTTTACATTTGTGGTAAGGCAGCAAGTGACGTGGGTGTTCACGATCATGGCGCAATTGTTTGGGATGAATTTGCTGGCTTTTTTATAACAATGTTTATGGTACCCGTGAGTTGGCAGAGTATTTTAGTTGGTTTTGTTTTATTTCGAATTTTTGATATTGCTAAACCTTGGCCAATATCTGTTGCAGATAAAAAACTAACCGGTGGCTTTGGCATTATGTTTGATGATGTATTAGCTGGCTTACTTTCACTTGCTATAATGCATGTGATTTTCTAGTGAGCAGATGGCTCACTATTAAGCTTTGTTTCCTTGCATAAAAACAAAGTGTTAGAGATATTTAACTTTTAAATAATGCTATCCTTTGCATTGATTTAAAATGTCATATTTGAAGTTTTAAAAAATACCCTAAGCCCCTAGCAAATTATTCTTTGTAGTTTTCTTCATTTCTTTACTTTAGATCAATAGTATTTCATGCTCTTTTGCGCTACTTTTAGTGCTAGGTGATTTGTGATGCTTCTTAATCGGTCGTTGTGAGTATTTAATAAATATTTAGCACTCTGACTTGTTTTAGCAAAACTTGCCCTCAGGTCTATTCTTAAGTGACACATTATTATTTAAATAAAATGTCATTTAGGTAAGTTAGTCTTTAAGTAATAGTAAAAAAGGAATACCTATGAAAATAAATCTTTCTGGTCATCACGTAGAAGTTACTGATTCAATCAAAGAGCATATCGAAGAAAAATTCTCTAAAATTGCTAGCCATTTTCCAACACTAATTGCCTTAGAAGTAATTATTTCAAAAGAACACCATAAACATCAAGTTGAGTTAACTACAACTTATGAAGGTGGCCGTATTTCCGCCACAGGTACCGATGGTGTTATGTACCCTGCTATTGCTAGTGCAGCAAAAAAATTAGATGCGGCACTTAAGCACAGGAAGGGGCAGCTCAAAGCCAACTTACATACAAAACCAGATGCTACTACACCTGAAATTGCTCATGAGAAAGTTCAAGAGATGAACTTAGCGTAAAGCTATAAGTGTAATTAACATAAAAGCTGTTGAACTTTGTTCGCAGCTTTTTTTTTTAGAAAAATTTAGACTATTCTTCATTTAGTACAAATAATTACTGTATTGAATGCCCCCTGTGTAATAATCAACATAATCATAATAAAAGCATTAACCTTAAAAGGAATAATTGGATGCTCAAACGCTTTTTAATAAAAACTACCCGATCTAACTTTACAACGAGTAAATTTATACTTTTTGGACTTTTATCTTTGACGCTTACCGCTTGTGGTAAGGAAGAGGTTAAAGCTAAACCCCCGGCACCAGCAGTTTCTGTCTATTCAATCCAATCACAAACTATTGGGGGATATCGTGAATTTGTCGCACGTACCCAAGCTTCTAAAGAAGCTAATTTACGTGCTCGAGTTGAAGGTGAGTTACTCGAACGTCGTTTCCGTGAGGGGAGTTACGTTGAAAAGGGGCAAGTATTATTACTGTCTCTTATACACATCTCCGAGCCCACG
>CAJXRC010000045.1 GCA_913058405.1 uncultured Colwellia sp.
GATCTACACTATCCTCTTCGTCGGCAGCGTCAGATGTGTATAAGAGACAGGCATATTACTTTTTGAAATATCGAGTTGTTTAGTTGTTTCTTCTTGCTGTGTGAGTGTTATTATAAAACCTTGATGGGTAGACTCAATTTTTTTATGTATACTATGAGCTTGTTCGGCAACACTTTGGGATATTTCCTTTTCCTTTTCAACATTATCTTTCATTCTATTTGAAATTACTCTAGATTCTTCGGTTTCTAATTGATTATTTTGAGAGACGTCTTTAGCTAAGTTAATAACTTGCTTAATCGTGAAAATAAATTGATTAAGTACAACTGCCATTTCACCTGTTTCATCACGGTTAGGTATATCAATATATTTATTTAAATTTTCCTGCTCTGTTTGTAAAGTTAATGTTATTTTAGTAATAGCTTTGGATGTTTGTTGAATGACCATATAGACATTTAGACAAGCTATTGCTAAAACAACAATTCCCATCCATATATTTTTAACTATTTGATCATTAAACGTCCCATGATCAAGGAGCATTGAAATATTAATAATAACAATTAAAAGTACACCGCCGATAACTGTACCTAGTAGGCCAATAAACATTTTATTCTTAAAAGTTAAAAATGGATATTTAGTTGATAGGGGAATTGCTTCTGTCCAGTTTTCAAGAGAATTTATTAGGGTGATAAAATAAGGGATCGATGCAAGAAAAATAACGGGTATAACAATTAATTCTGCATAAAGCATTTCTTGATTAGATATAAAGGGAAAGTTATACATAGCAACTAAGGGGCCTAAAATACAATAAACAAACTCACCGATGAAAAAATAGTAAGGTATCTTAGCTATATTTTTTAAAGTTATATTATTGGCTTTATTTTCATTATTACTGTTATTAATAGATGCGTTTAAAGCACTAAAAATATTATTAAAAAATAAAGATGCAATAAATGTCGCGATACCCACATAAAAAATCAATTGATAAGAAAATGCTATATGAACAACTTCCTCTGCCGAAAATAATCCTGCATAATAAATTAGATATAACCACACCACAGGTGGTGTAGCAAAAGCAGATAATACAATTAATAACAATTTATTTTTAGTTTTCATAATAATCCTGACACAGGGGGTTAATGGTTAAAGCTATTCGCTAATGATTGATAAGTACGTTTTCTATCTTCAAAGCCATAAGTCACATTAACAACCATCACTTCATCAACACCAAAATCATAAGCCAACTCCTGCATTTGTAATAAACAATCATCTGCCGTGCCTAATAAATAGGTATTCATGGTTTCTTCAAAATATGCTTGATCTGATAAAGATAATGATTTTTTTAATGACAATGCTTGCTCTGGTGGGAAAAGTGGGTCTCGAACACCGTGACGAAAAGCTTGTACTTTCCAATAAACATGACTAGCCGCTATAAACTCGGCTTCTTCTTTATTATCAGCAGTAATAGCGGCAACGGCGATCATTGCTTGCGGTTTTTTCATTTGAGCAGAAGAAACAAAAGCACGCTTATAAGCATCAATAATAGAAGAATTACGTTCATGTGTGCCTATAAATAAAGCCAAAGCAAACCCAGTACCAAGTTGACCTGCCAATTCAGAACTTCCTCCAGATGAGCCTAACATCCAAATATCAGGGCAAGCTCCGTCAGCAGGCTCAACGTTAACACCTTTATAGGGATGATTTCCCGGCAAGTCTTTCCGTAAATAACCAACAAGCTCTGCACTTTGCTGTGGGTAGTATTCATGAGAGATAGGCTGACGAGGTGCTGCTAGTGCCGCATGTGCATGACCGTTTCCTCCAGGTGCTCTACCAATACCTAAATCTATACGACCAGGATGTAAACTTGCTAACACTCTAAAAGTTTCAGCCACTTTAAAGGGGCTGTAATGGGTTAACATTACCCCGCCTGTACCTGCTTTGATGTCTTTAGTATTGCAAGCAACATGGGCTGCCATCATTTCAGGGCAAGGAGAAGCATAACCTGGTGTAGCATGATGCTCTGCACACCAATAACGATGGTAACCCGCCTCATCGCATAACTTTGCTAACTCAATGGTATCTAGTAACCCCGAAGCCTCACCTTTACCGTCATGTATGGGAGATTGATCTAAAACACTTATTTTTTTTAACATGTTGATACTACTTAAAATTAAATTAAAATTTCATCTAATGCATTACATAATCGATGGACTTCATCTAGATTATTAAAATGGGCAAAAGAAACTCTTAATAATCCATCATCACCAATTTTTAAAGCGTTAAGACAGCGCCAAGCGTAAAAACTACCACTTTGCACGGCAATATTTTTGTCTGCTAATAGCTTAGCTACCTCTTTTGGTAATAAAGATGGATGATTTATTTTCAATGAGAAAGTTGGCGAACGTTGGTTTACATCATTATCATTATTGCCAATTAAGGTCAGATTTTTTTGCTTGGCTAACCAATTCAACCAACACTCTGACAAGGTAGTTTCATACCTTACAGAAAGTGCCATAACAGCTTTTACCTTTTCGAAAAAACAACACTTATTAGCACTAAAGTGATGCTGATATAACGCATTAAAATATTCAACTAAACCCAGTAAACTAACAACTTCTTCATGGTTTACTAAACCGGGATTTAACGAAATACGTAAATAATTAGGTGAACCCGGCTTTTGATATTGCTGATACAGTGCAGGTAATTGAGAAAAATACTGATTTTCTAATTGATCATGCAATATCCGTTTCACATACATTAAGCCTAAATGAGGACCAAAAAGTTTATATAAACTCAATACATAAATATCAACGCCTAAAGCTTTAACATCAATAGCATGATGAGGTGCGTAAGATACCCCATCAACTAATAGTAAACTGTCATTTTTATGCACCACATCGGCAATTTTTTTAATCGGGTTAACATCACCGACAACATTTGAACTGTGAGTCACACAAACTAGCCGTGTTTTAGCTGATAACAAGCATTCCAACTGCTCTAATGATAATCGGCCTGTTATTGGGTCAATAGGCCAAAATTTAACAGTTACCCCGAATTCTTGTAAACGTAACCAAGGGCTAATATTAGATTCGTGATCTTGCTCGGATACAATAATATCATCACCTTGCTTGAACATTTTTCGCAAAGACATGGCTAACATATACAAGTTCATTGTGGTGCAATGACCAATCACAACCTCATCTTCATCAGCATTAATCATCTCAGCCATTTTTACCGTGGCTAACTCTATATTTTGAGTACCTTCATGTGACGAAGCATAAACACCATACGGCTGTACTTTCGTTGATACTAAATATTCATCAAGCTTTTTAATAACTTGATGAGGCACATATGTTCCGCCTGCATTTTCAAAAAAAGCTGTCTCGCTATACTTACCTTTATTCAATGCCGGAAATTGTGAACGTACAAATTCAATATCCCATGGTTTTAACGCTAACATAAAAACCTCAATAGCTTAAAAAGCTGATTTAACAACGCCACCATCAACACGAACGGCAGCGCCATTTGTTGCTGAGGCTCCACAGCCACACAAATAAACAAGCATATTTGCCACTTCAGAGGGAGCTGCAAAACGTTGAATTAATGAACTAGGACGTATATTATCAAAAAATTCTTTTTCCATTTCTTCAAAAGTAATTCCTTGTTGATCAGCTATTTGCTGTATAAAAGCTTCAACTCCTTCTGAGCGACTTGGCCCTGGCAATACTGAATTCACGGTAACATTGGTGCCTTTTGTACTTTCGGCTAAACCCCGCGCAAGGGCTATTTGAGCCGTTTTAGTTATACCATAATGGATCATTTCTTGTGGTATTTGTAACGCAGACTCACTCGAAACAAAAAGTATACGCCCCCAATTATTTTCCTTCATAATCGGTAAATAATGGCGAGATAAACGCACTCCGCTCATTACATTGGTTTCAAAAAATCGAAACCAATCCTCATCAGGAATATCTTCAAACTGTTTTGGTTCAAAAATACCCAAGTTATTTACTAATATATCGATTACAGGTAATTCCTGAATTACTTTTTCACAGCCTTCTGCGGTACTTAAATCAGCAACGATGCCATAAACTCTAGCATTAGGTACGCGTTGTTCTATTTTAACTTTTGCCAAGTTTACTGAGTTTTCACTTCGACCATTAACCCAAACGACAGCCCCCTCTTTAGCTAACCCCAACGCAGTGGCAAAACCTATACCTTTAGTTGAACCACTAATAAATGCTATTTTTTCTTCTATATGTAAATTCATATTATGTCCTGTGTAGTTTGTTTTACTCAAATCGATAACTATGCATGCTTAAATTAGAAAAACGCCAATAATTGGCAAAAGGTATGATTGTGCTATTTTGACTCGCACCTAACGCGATTAAAAAAGGTAAATAGTGCTCAATGCTAGGTAACGCTTTTACTGCATGAATAAAATGATAAGGGTTAGTTAATGCTGAGTGTTCTTTATCCATTATTGATTGATTAAAATCATTAAAAAACGTTGTGGCCCACGTCTGTGGATGAGCATATTTATCTTGCCAATTTAGTAAATTAAGGTTATGTACAATCACGCCACTAGCGATAATTAAAATACCTTGCTCTCGTAGATAAGATAACTTTTTACCCAGTTGGTAGTGTTCCATTAAGCTCAGGTTAGGCGATACAGAAAGTTGCACAACGGGTATATTTTCATCTGGATAGATAACAGACAAAGGCACCCAAGAACCATGATCTAACCCGCGTGTATGATCAATATCAATACAAAGTTTTTCGCCTATACTTTGCGCTAGTTGACACGCGGATGGTGGTCGATATTGAAATTGATGTAGATTTTTTTCAAACCCTGAAAAGTCATGAATAGTTTTCTGATCAATATTACCACCAATGGTAAATTTATTGGTTTCCCAATGAGCAGAAATAACCAAAATACCCGTAGGAGTTAAAATATTATTCACCTGTTCTTTCCATAGAGCTAAAACAGGATCGTTTTGCAAAATAATATTCGGTGCGCCATGCCCGATGAATAACACCGGCATTTTTGTTTTATTTATTTGTTTTTTATTATTCATATCATCAATAACCATAACGCAAGGCAGGTAAACATATACATAATGATCACATAACGATAATGCCAAGAAATAATTTGTTTAAAAGATAGAGAGTAATGATTTGCTACACTAACATTCAGACCTGATAACGGACTGATTATCATGCCTAATGACCAAGATGATAAATAAATAAGCCCTAAAACGTTATGGTTAATATCCAAAGGCGCTAATATAACCCCAGAAACAGATATACTAATAACCGGGTGAAGTCCGAAAACAGATAGCAAAATAATAATTAAAAGTAAAAGTATCGCATGAAGGTATTCAAAATCAACAATGGGTAGTGGCTGATCAAATGTTGTTAGTAATGTAGCAACACTAAAAGATAATAACCCCGCAGATAAAAATAAAATGATTTCACTCGACATCTTAGGTAGTGCATTAATCGTATGACCATTAAATTTTGCTATTGCTTGCTTAGGTTTATGCCTGATATTGGTTATAATAAGTGTTAAAAAGATAGCTAATGCCGCAATAATTAACACAACTGAAGTATTAGGATAAAATGTATGAATAACAAAAACACCGAGTACTAGTAAGAGCGGAATAAAAAAAGATTTGATGTCAACTGGGTACCCCTGAAAATTTTCAATGACATTGTTATCTACTTTTACAACTTGCCAGTAGGTTACCAGCGCAGCAACAATAGCAAGAGGAACACCTTGTATAACAAGTTGAAATAGTGACGCATCAGGAGCATAAGTTATTGCAACGCCCATCGCCGCAAAAAAAGGAGACCAAAATGCTGCTGTTGAAAAAGCTCTAGTTAACAAGACTAATGCGGGTTTAGATAAGTTGTTTTTCTGTTTAATACGCTCGGCAAAAAGAAATAAAGCAGATAGGTTAATAACAGCCGAAAACAAATGAGCACTTATTAAGGTAGATAAAAAAGCTTTTTTTCCTTTAGGTAAAGATAACGTGCTTTCACTCGCTGGCAAAGCAATAAGTTTCAAGTAACTAATACCTGCCAACAGTGAAATTAGACCTATATTGTAATTAAATAGCGTGAGAAAGTTAAAACTACCATGACGATAAAAAGCAAATAATAAACAAGAAACGCTAATTACAATCAAAATAGTTGTTTGTAACGCAATAACTTTTGATAACCTGGGTAAAAGAAAAAAAGCCGACAGCCACGCTAATACACCGGGAACATAAACAGGGATTATCGTCAAAAACACATGACTAACTGATGATAAAAGCATCAGTAAAATCAACCAACCCGCGCACACATTTATCAAAGACAATGTTTTTATTTGTTGTTGATGAATCACGTCTGTTTGCAAAATTATTACCTTCTTCCCATGGTGTTATTAGTTATTTAATTTATGCATCAGTAATGCATACACCATTTCTGTATAAGGAACTGATTGTGATAATTGTTTACTACGTTTAATTACTGCACCGCTAATTTCTTCCAATTCAATCGATTTTCCTTTTTCAAAATCAACGAGCATAGATGTTTTTATCGGATCAAAATTTTTTATTAACTGAAACATTTCATCAGCATCATGTAAGGTTAACGTTTCGCCATCAGCAATCGCAACGTCTACAACTTCTTTCATTAATTTATAAACAATAGGGCCAAATAACACATGGTGAGAAAGCGTTTTTGTGTCTAAGGAAGTTAATGCTGACAGTGGATTAACACCATTATTAATAATGAGTTTTCGCCACATTTCGAAACGAATATTATTAACAATTTCAGTAGGTATATCGGCCTCTTTAAATAATAATGACCATGTTAACAATTGAGTATTATTACTTGATGTAGATTCAGGCCAATTACCTAAAATTAATTGTGCAATACCTTTAGCCTCAACATGGCCAGGGGAAACTATATGACCACCAATACGTACTGCTAGCCCACCGATAATAGTGCAATCACTTAAGTAGCTGTTCAATATATTTTCATTATCGACTCCATTTTGTAGTGACGCAATAATGATTTTTTGTTGATAAGTATTGAGCCAATTTTTAAAATTTTCGGCTATAGAAGCGGTAGTTGTGGCTTTAACACAAAGTAGATATATATCAAAATCATTCGGTTGATGTTTGCACATCATCTCTTCTAGTGAATAAGCGGTAACTTTTTCATGAAAAGAAAAATCAGTATGTGTTAGATGCAAGCCATTAACTTGCATTGCTTTTAAATGCTCGCCTCGCGCAATAAAAGCCACTTCATGACCTTGTTGCATTAGGCGAGCACCATAATAACAACCTATACCACCAGCACCAATAATAGCTATTTTTAGTAACTTTGACATATAAGTTATATTTCCATTGTTTACATTATGATTATTAAACATGTCTATGTAGATCAATCAGGGACAATTCAAAATTGGTCTAAAACGTCATTCCAGTGGTGTTTTAGGCTGGAATCCAAACTAAAATACAATGGATCTTCGACAGAAAACTTCGATGTATGGCGTTATCAATGAACTCCTGAGTAAGGAGCATAGGCACGTTATTAATTAACTTTTAAAAGAATCGATCAAAATGTATTTGCTCAAAAGGAACTTGATTATCAACCATTAATAATCGTTGTACTGTATTCGTCATAATTGGTGGACCACAAAAATAATATTCATAGTCAGGCATATTACCAGCTAATTTTTTTTCTACTAACTCATGTATAAAACAACACTCCCCCGTCCAGCCATGTTCTTTAGATAATTCAGCATCAGAAGTCGCTTCATGACTGATAATATTGATCTCGGAAGACACCACTTCTTTAATTAATTCCGGAGTGCAAATATCTTTAGGTCCACGACCACCGTAGAACAAATGGATATTACGACCTTTTAGCTCATTATTTACTGCGGCAGATCTTACAATTGACATGACTGGCGATAAACCAGAACCACCGCCAATACAAACAATATCTCTATTATTATCAGTACGTAAGTATGAATTCCCATAAGGGCCATCAATGTCGATTTCATCACCTTCATTTAGCTCATCGAATAGATAATTACTCCCCTTACCATTAGGCATACGTTTAATAATAAATTGTAAAAAGCCTTCTTCATTAGCAATATTAGACATTGAATAAGCACGTTCACCAATATTGGGAAGTGATAACATGGCAAATTGACCCGAAAAGAAAACAGCTGGAGTGGGTATTTTAAAAATAAATTCAGCCATATCGCCGGTTAAATCACGACGACCTACATAACTAGCCGAGTGTTTTTGGGGTAAGGTAGAGATTGAAGCTGCATTAGTCTCTGGTGAGATTTTAATTTCGCAATCCCCCACAGCTACACATTGGCATGCTAATTTTTTACCTTTACGAATATCTCTTGGTGATAAGCCTGGAGCATCTGCCCATAATTCTTTAATTTCACCTTCGACAAGCTCAAATTTACAACTTCCGCAACCTCCTGAATTACATTCATAAGGTAAAGCAATATTACTTCTTAAGGCTGCCCTTAATAAAGTATCATTATCTTGAGCAGCAAAAGAAACTGCTGATTTATTTAAACGAATATTTTGAGTCATAAATAACCTCATCGTCCTGTCTTTATTTTAATATGTAATAACTGCTTAATAAAGCTAAGTCACTTCAAACTACACCCTAGGGTAATCTGAAGAGACTTTCTTATATTTAAAGGGTTTACGCAGTTAAACCGAGTGATTCAATAAATGTTTTCACACCATTTTTAGCATCTATTGCCGCATTATCACCATCAGGTAATTCAGTACAATAAGCATCAATTGCTGCATCACCTAAAGGTAACCATTTGGCAACCCAACCATTAAGAACATCAAGGTTACCCTCTGTTTCTAATGCCATTTTAACTAATGCGCTAGCCCAACGACGATGACGTTCAGCATCACGCATTTGTGCTTGTGTGAGTAGACCAAGTAGCGTGTCTTCTTCAGAACGAGCTACATCACCTAATTGAACAATTACCGCTTCTTCTACAGCTGGCTTAGCAATTAAATTAAAGGCAACAAACGCTTCAGCCCAATCCCATGCAACTAAGGCTTTTTCAGTAAGTTCTCTAAACCCTTGCCAAATACTGTCATTTTCCCATAAGGTTCTTTCATTTTCACCAAAACCTAAACCTGGGTAGGCATTAGCAAGTTCTCTTGTTCTATACGCTGTATGACTCAACCAACGAAGACTATCAGCCGTTTGGTAAGTCGCACAGTTAGTAATAGTACTCGCTGGTGCTAACTGCTGAATGTAGGCAGATCCTAATTGAATTGTGTGAAATAAATAACGTGCTGGTGTATAAAATCGTGCTAATTTAGCCACCCATTCATCATTTAACATTTGGTCATGACCACGTTCATTAAATTGATCAAATAACCCTGTTACATAAGTTTCCTGTCCATCTTGTAGCAAATTATATGTACGATAAATCAATTGATCAGGATCTCTAAATGCATTCCAATCATCATGTTTTAGTGAACTTCCTAAACAATTTTTACGATACCAGTCTGCCATAGGAATATCGGAATCTAATTCGAATGGATTTTCTGGGTTATCGGTATGATAATGTAAATTGGTTGAAACAATTTCATATTCACTTGGGCGTTTACGATTTCCAGCAAGGTGTGACCAAGTTTTTAGTGGTTTTAATACTTCTGGTTGTTCTTCTGACATTGTATTCTCCTAATAATTTATAGTAATGTTAAACGGTTAAGTTAAAATAAAAACGAACACGTTTACTATCGACATCAATTTGACCAGCAAAAGATGCTAAATTAATTTCAATTTCATTCATTTTAAATTGGCGACCTAAACACTCTTCCATTGACTTTTGAGTTAAAATTAATTCATTGTCAGTTGAAATTCGTATATAAGCGACTTTATCTTCAACAGATATATCCTTGTCAGGATTATCCATTTCAGCCGCTTCTATTGCAGCTTGAGCAACATCGCCAGCTCTCATGACTGGACCTACACAATTATTATCAATTGCATTAACTGCATTATTCGACATAACTTTCTCCTCTGTCGGTTGTACTATCTTTTCGTTAGTTATATTTTTACTAAATAAAGATTTGAAAAAATTTAGCATTATCTACCTCTAACTTATTAATTAATTAATTAGCAATCTGACTTAAGCGGCTCAATACCTTCGACATTGACATGTATATCTTCACCGTCAATTTTCACAGGATATTGTGCTAACTGGCAACCTTTGGGGTTTAAACCTTTGCCCGTGTTACTATCAAATTGCCATAAATGCGCTTTACATGTTAAAATTTTACCATCAAACTCGCCGTCAACAAGCTCAATTGCTTGATGAGGACACATTGCTTGAAAAGCTCTAATTTCACCATTTTCAACGCCTAAAATTAACACATCGACACCACATGATGTGGTAAAGACATCCATGTCGCCTTCCCATACATCATCAAGTGTGCAAATTTTTTCAAAAGCCATAATCGTTTTTCCTATTAGTTTTCCATGAATAAAATATCGAGTGTTTCAGTTGGCCTAAGACCGGCCTCTGACACTTTCATATCTCGTGGGAATATAGTCCCATTTTCATGGTGTCTCACTCGTAAGGTTTTACTAGGTTGCTCTTTAACACGTCTATTAATAGAGTGATAAGCACACTTTTCAGCTACCTGATCCATAGTATCGTCTGTATCGACAGGTACTAATTGAATAACAAAATCACGTTCAAAGTTTGAGTGTATTGGAAATAAAGCCATTTTTTTTACCTCTTTATTAAATATATTTTTAGTAGAACTAATTTATGCTGCATCGTCTGATTTTTTAGTACTATATGCTTCAAGCCATGAATAACCATGTGCATCATCACCCATTTCACCTGGTGAAAGTCCCATATATTTCAAACCGCCACCTAAGTCCATTGGCTGTATTTCACCCGCTAAGAAACGATCAATAAAGCTCATATGATTTTGATAACGCTCAGGATCCATTTGGAATATTTTCATGTCAACTTCTGAACCAAAATGATATAGACGACCATTATGTTCAAGCTGATGATCTTTAACGTTCCACCCCTGACCCGGCGTACCCACAATTGGTAGTTGACACATATTACAAATTGTAGGCAATGTTTCAGGACCCGTTAGCTCTGGTTTACCATTTTGCAGGTTATCAACAATTACATCCCAACATTCACCCCAAGTATTATTCCAACCTGGATATTTTTCTTCTAACCATTCTCGTTCATTTGGTGTAACACCTGCCGCTGGATCCCACCAAACGGTCGGACGCCAGAACCAGATACCTAAATGCATACCATGATGTGTTTCATCTAAATCACTAATAAACTGATCCCAATACCAAGGTTTATCTAAACCTAGATCAAGCAATTGACGTTCAAATTGAGCCACAATCCATTCAAGCATAAACTCTTTAAATGATTCTTTTCTTGACTCAAGCGGCGTGTAATAGTCTAAAATAGGTCCTGTTAGCGCCGTAAATAATTTCCATGCACGCCAAATAGCGGTGTCAATTAAATTTTGTGCTTCTTCTTTTTTTCCATTAGCAATCAAAATTTTAAGCGATGGTGCGCCTTGTTGTGCATGACGTGACTCATCAGTTTGAATACTAGAAATTAAACTTGCAAAGGTGTGATCACCCGTTTCGGCAGCATCAGCAGCAAGCCCTAAAAACTGCATATTGGTAAAACCAGTTTCAAATGCAAACGTAAGCATAATAGATGTTGCAACCGCATCGCGCGTCATCATGATGTCATCAAACAAAGAGCGAGCTGCAATCGCTGCCCACTCATTGGTATGGTACGCTTTATGTGCCCAATCCCATTGACGATTACGTTTTACATTGGCGTGTGGGTAGAATAATTGAATTTGACCATGACGGTTTTCATCCATCATGCCAAAGACAGCCATATTACGATTACCTGGTGCTTTAGCAAATCGTGCCATTTTTGCTTCCGCAATTGAAGCGGCATATTCAGCTAGGGCAATAGCACCATAATGCGCAATCATAGTACTCACCCAACCAGGGTCTGCTCTATCAACAAAAGCATCACGTTCTAATGCAGCTTTTACTGAATAAACACCCGCATCTTTCTCTCGTTGAGTAGCTACGTATTCAGCGTAAGTTACCTTATAAGGTTCATCATAAGTCTCCCAAGCTTCAGCCGGAATTCCACGATGTCCACTCATTTCATCAGGATAAAATTCTTCCTCTGTGACAAATTTAGTTGTCCAGTTTGTTGTACGCGTTAAATCGTACCATTCTTCTCTCTCTAATATAGCCATTTTCATTACCTTTTTAGTTGGTTATTTTCTACTTGTTGTAATTTTTTTATTTATAACTTCATTTTATTATTGAGCTAACAAAGCAGCAATTCCTGCCTCAGCACAAATAACATCTTGCTCTTCTGAACCTCCCGATACACCAATAGCACCTAATGACTTACCTTCAACTTCAATAGGAACTCCACCACCAAAAACAACTAATCTATCTCTGGGAGGCATTCCTTTTGCTAACATCGCCTCAGTAGAAAAAATATCTTTCCATTGAGATGTTGAAAAGCGAAAACCTGCTGCGGTATACGCTTTATCTATAGCAATATCGATTGAATGCAAAAAAGCATTTGGCATACGAAGAAAGCCAGCAAGATTACCACCAGAGTCCACAACGGCAACATTAATAACAATGCCCAACGCTTGAGCTTTTTCAACAGCAGCGACTATAGCCGCATTAGCTGCCTGCCAATGAATAATATGATTAATTTCATACAGCTTCATAATCATTACCTTGTGACTAGGTGTATACTTCAGTAAAAGCAGTATTAAGCTCCCCTGAGTGATAAAAAATACCTCGTGGAATTTCTTCTTCTGTCCATGTGATTACTGGCATATCAGGCGTTGCTAAATAACCTAATCCAGCAAACGTTTCATTACGATTACCCGAAGGGTCAAAGAAATAAATGGTTTCACCTCGCGTAATACCATGTCGAGTAGGCATTACATCCATTTTCACCTTATTCATAGCCATAATGTCTGCCGCTTTTAAAATATCACCCCAGCCTGAAAGGAAGAAAGAAGCATGATGAAAACCTGCTGTGGGACCTGGTACAAAAGCAATGTCATGCGGGGTATTTGTAACAGTTAAAAAAGCAACCGCTTGAATATCAGCATCCGGACCAACAAGCGCTTGTTCTGTTAATCTAAAACCTAAACATTGCGATAAAAAGTTAACATTATCAGCAATAGTATTAACTTGGTTTTCAGGATCTAATGGACATACAAGTAAACAGTGATCTAGCCAATGAGCACCAACACCTTTAACATCTAATGGCCAAGGTGCGGGGTTGACATTGCCTACAGATTTACCGACAACAGTTTTATCTGCATATAAACACATAATATGACCACTAGGTAATTTAAAGCGTAAAGCTCTTCCACAATCAACTAGAGTACCCGCGTCTAAATTTTCTACTTCAATACCATAATTTTGTATGGTATTAGCATAACTATCTAGATCAGAATCATTTTCAACCTTATAAGCAATGTGATCCATTCCAGCTTGTTCTGATGGACTTAAAATAACAGAGTATTTCTCCCATTCATCCCAACCTTTTAAATAAAGATTACCTTCGCTATCTTCATCTGTAACGATCAATCCCAAAATGTTTTCATAATGATTTCTAGCTGCTGCCATATCTAAAACGCGAAGGTTTACATGACCTATTTTAATTACACTCATTTTCATTTCCTCAATATGTTGCTAATTAATTAACGGTTAACTATAATTCCAAATTTTTTGCCCGCTTAATATTTTTCGTTTTATTTTTCCTACAACGTTAAGTTGAATATCACCTTTAGGAAATACTCTACAGGCGAGTACAATTCCTTTTTTTTCCTCTTCTTCTGATATATGAGTTCGACTCATTGTTTTCGTTATATAACTTTTTCTTCCTGATAGGATCTTAATCTTACAAATACCGCATCCACCACCATGGCAGCCTGAAGGAATTCCTTTTTGTCCTAACGAACGCATCCCTTCAAGTAAGTGTGTTTCTCTTGCACATTTAAACGTTACATCAGTATCTACAATGGTAATATTGTATTTACTATTAATATCCTCTTCTCTCATACTTATGGCCTAATAATAGTTTTAAGAACATCGTCTGTTTTGTTGTAGAAAGTACTATAGGCTTTATCAATATCGGCTAATTTAAATTCATGAGAAAAGTATTCCTCCGGTTTCAAAACACCACGTTCCATTAAACGTATTGCTTCCCACATAAAGGGCTGTACATTAGCAAAGCCATTCATGTGTAAGGTAATATCCCGTAAAAACACATCGGCTAAAACAAGATTAAACTCAGCATCACAAAAAACACCAATTGCAGCTACTGTTCCACCTGGTCTGATAATATCTAATGCCATTTGTAATGTTTCGGGGTAGCCAACCACTTCAATAACTTTATCAAAGCCGCGTCCACCACAAAGTGACATTGCTTGTTCTTTCCAGTTTTCTGCATTAGCGTTAATGGTAATAGCACCTTTACTTGACGCTACTTTTAAGCGATAAGCCTCTTTATCAATAGCAACCACGCAACCAGGCGCTTTACTTAACGCTATGTCTAAGCTCATTAACCCTGTAGGACCACAACCAATTAAAGCGACATTTTCCCCCGGTTTAATATCAGCAAGATTATTTGCAATAATGGCTGAAGGTAAATTACAAGAAAGCGTTAAGGCTGCCGCATCAGAAATTGCATCAGGAACTTTAATCGCATGGCCATCTGCATGAGGTAATACTAAAGCCTCAGAATGCGTTCCATTTAAATCACCAAATGGAACGCCAAAGCCATAAACTGCTTTTTGCGTTGTTTCACAATGTGCAGTTGCCCCAACCTCACACATATAACAATCACCACATGAACATGAATAGGCCATTGATACTCGATCACCTATTTTAAATTTACCAACAGCAGAGCCAACATCAAGTACTCTACCTATTAATTCATGGCCTGTTTGAGAACGCCCTTTATCCATAATGGCATCCATGGCTCCACGGTATAAATGTAGATCAGAACCACAAATAGAAGTCGCTGATACTTCAACTAACATATCATGGTCATTTTTAATTTTTGCATCTTCAACGTCAGTTGCTCTAATGTCTTTTTCACCAAAATAAACTGCTGCTTTCATAATGAACCTCCTAATTTATAGATAAGATTAAAACTTGTAGCTATAAGAAATAACAAGATTGGTTTGAGAATGAGTCATTTCTATTGGTACTGAAGTATTTGGCTGACTTGTATTTGTTTGTTTCTCTTCAAATGCATGAGATATCGCAAAATCAACTTCATGGCTTGCATTTACGGTATAAGTAAAGCCCCCTGTTAAATGGTCTGTGAGATACGCAGGAACAATGGCAAACGTAGTGTTATTTGGTAACGCTTGATCGGTATGACTATAACCTGCTCTCAACGTCCAGTTGTTGTTATACGCATACTCAGCACCAAAAGCATAAATATTAATGTCATCATAATTTTGAGGTAATAGAATATTGATATTTTGTTTACTTTCATCATGAACAAAACCAACATCTAAATTTTCTAATGCGTCTTTCCAAAAAACTCGTTGAACATCAAACAATATTGAAAGTTTTTCATTTACGTTATGACTTACACCGATACTTAATTGAGCTGGATTTTGAAAATCTCTTAATTTAATATCTCCATTTAAAGGAATGTTTCCTGCAACATTACTGACTGCCGTTAACGTTGCTCGGCCTTTAAGATCTGGAATACTTGATTTGAAATTATAAGACATACCAATGGTTGTATCTGAAGTAACTTGATAAGTTAAGCCTAATTTTGCTCCATAACCTACGGCATCAATACCACCGCCAACAAATTCATCTTTAGTAAAGCTAAAATGAGCGCCAGATAACTCAGGTACACCAAGTAAGGTAGGAACTAATGAACCATCGACACGACCATCTGCAGCGAGTGAACCCACTTGAGTCACATCTAATAATAATTCTAAATTTAATGATGACCAAATAGCTTCAACCGTGGCACCAACGGTTAATTTATCGTTAACTTGATAAGCAATAGCTAAAGGAACCCTTAAATTTAGCAAACGAGATGAATTTTCTAATCCTGTATCAATATTATTTACTGTAGTACGAGATAAAAAGCTACTCGATCCAAACTCTGTACCTAAACCACCTTGGGCAAAAACCCCTATTCCATAGGTAAGCGCACCATTTTTATAAGTATAAGCAATTTGTGGTGCAAAGTACGGACCTCTATTATTACCATGATTATTGGAAGACGCATTTTCACCTGTATCTAAATTTTTAGTATTTATATCCGTTGTAATAACATCTAAGCCAACATAAAATTCTGAGCCTTCATCCATTAAGGCTAACGTAGCAGGGTTATACATCATGCCAGCTGCACCAATATTGTGTGCTACACCTGCTCCCCCTAAAGATCGGGAGACAGCACCAAAGCCCTCCATATTGAAAACTTGTGTTGCACTGACTGTAGTAGATAAGGTACCTGCGATACAGATAGCTAATATTTTTTGTTTCATAGTTTTCCCCATTTATTTGGTTTTAGTCTTCATAGATGTTTTATTTAGACTTCGTTTTAATAGTTGTTAGTTATTTTTTAAAAAATCACCAATTAATTGATTGAATTCATCTTTTTTCTCAATTTGTGTCCAGTGCCCACATTCACCAAAGACATGCAATCGGGAATGTTTAATCAAGCGGATAAATTTATAAGCATTATCTAGTGGTATAACATCATCATCACGACCATGAATAATTAATGTTTGATGCGATAGGCTTTCGATATCTTGCGGACTACTTTGCATAGCTTCAACCCAACGCTGTCTAGGCGCAGGAAACATACTTGAAAATGACTCTTGAAAACCAGGTTGAATACTTGCTTTATAGCGAAGTTCTGCCAACTCATCAGTCACTAACTCTCGGTTATAAGCAAAAATATCAAGCAACTCTTTCATATTTTCAATTGATGGTGTGTAACCCCATACTTTGTCTAATCCTTTAGTTAACTTAAAAGGCACACCTACACTGCCCATTAATACCAGCTTATTGACACGTTCAGGATAACGTATGGCTAGAGCTAACGCTAAAGCTCCACCAAAAGAATTACCAATAACCGATGCTTTAGTTATATTTAATGCATCTAATAAACCAATAGCTTGCTCTACCCAAGTATCCATTGTGTAGTTAATATTTACAGGTCTATCCGTATAACCAAAACCAACCATATCTGGTGCAATAACACGATAATTTTTAGCAAGTTCTGGAATAGTTAAGCGCCAATTTGCCCATGCACTAACGCCAGGGCCAGAGCCATGAATAAGTAAAACAATGTCATCACCATCACCAACATCATGATAATTCGTTTCGATATTATTTGCCTTTATAGACAAACCTATTTCAGCATTTGTTGACATGAATTTTTACCTTCAATTAAATTGATTTAAATAACGGACTTTTCGATATGGAATCTTTACTATCTTTAGTATAAAAATTTTCCATAAACATATCTCGTTCAAAAAGACGCCCTTGCATAAGTGTGGTAATACAAGCATCAACCATAGGCGGAGGCCCACACATATACGCTTTATGACCAGAAAAATTTCCATTAAAATGTTCTTTCGCGGCTTCATGAACATAGCCACGTTCGCCTTGCCAATCAGAAGATTCAGGTTCATCTGATAAGGCTGGCACATAGGTAAAGTTACTGTGTTCTTGAGATAATTCGGTAAACAATTCATGGTAATACAGTTCATTTTGATTTCTTGCACCATAAACTAAGGTTACATCACGTTTTTCGTCACGTTCAAACAAATCCATTATCATCGATTTTGGACTTGATAACCCCGATCCGCCCGCTAAAAATATCATGGGTTCAGGCGCAGACTCTCGAACATAAAATCGTCCATAAGGTCCGGTGAAGTTTAATTCATCACCTACTTTTAACTCGTCATGTAACCATTTAGTACCTGCGCCATTAAGCACTAAGCTAACATTAAGCTCTATTTGGTTTATATCCGATGGAGGGTTAGATATTGAAAATGCACGAGGGTATTCATCAACTTCAGGAAGGTATAAATTAATATAATGTCCAGCTTGAAATTTCAAGTCATCTTTAAGCGCAATAATGATAGAGATAATACGTGGTGTTAATTTCTCAATTTTTGTAACAACACCGGTGTAGTCTTTTACAGGGTGATTTTGAGCATCTGGGTCTTCTTCAATATCAGCTTCAATTTCAATATCACATGTTGGAATTGCACAACAACTTAAGCATTTCCCTTCATCTTTCTCCATGTCTAAAAGAGCAAATGGCGAGGCATCACCATGTTCAACTTCTCCCTCTAATATATCTACTTTGCAGGTTCCACATAAGCCATGACCACAAGCGTGAGGTAAGTAAATCCCCGCCCTTAAAGCTGCGTCTAAAATGGTTTGCCCTTCTTCAACCTCAATGGTTTCACCAATAGGTTCGATTAAAACTTGATAGGTCATTTTATTTCTCTTATTAATGAAATACTGCCAGCTTAAATTATAAAACTGGCGATAGTATTCACTGTATTATTTAATTACCGCTTCCTTGGTAACCAGTAAGGCCAGGTGTTTTAAAGCGTAATAAAGATTTATGCCCAACCCCATTTTCAGTTAAGCTTTTACCTAGTTCAGGCACAATAGACTCACCATCTAATATCCATTGTGCTTTTACCCAATCAATTTTTTCAAAATCAGGGTGTGGACTAACTACACTTGGTATAACTTCCTCAAGTAATGCTGCAAACGGCATTTCAGGAGGTAAAGGAAAAACATTTGCAGGGCCTATGCCTAAGTGATCATCCCATGCAATATAAACCAATTGATTACCATGAAAATTTTCAACAGCATCTTTATTTCCAACAGGGTATTCGCCAAAATTTGTTTTAATCGTCATTATATTCTCCTAAGCGCTTTTTTCAGGTGTTGTTTGTTGATCGTCTAACCCATGAGCGGCTTTCCAAGTAGCTTCATCCGTAGAGCCTTTATAATCACCACCATCTTCTGGGTTAAAATGATAATATTTAAGTACATCAGGGATTTCAGCACCACCACAGTTGCCTTGAAATATTTGATGTGGAGGTAACCATGCATGAGCATATTTTTCAGGTTCATGATCAAAAATATCTTTACAACCATCTGAACAAGTATGGTATTTGTCACCATTAAATTCAGTTACACGTTGCGATAATTTCATAGGCTCACCTTTAGAAACCTCGGTAAATGACATCGGTACTTGGCAAACTTGACAAAGTTGAGGTAAACCCATATTAAAGAAGCGTTTACCTTCTTTTTCCATTTGTGCATACATTTCCCAACGAGGACGATAGTACTTGTCGAATGTATTTGGATATTTTTCAGATAGCCAATCCATTTTTTCTTTAGACGGTACTTCAGTATGAAAAGCAGCTGCATGAGAAAATTGATATAAAGCGGTATAAACTTGATGGCTCAAGTGCTCAGCTTCGTCTGTTGCTTGTTCATGAAATTTAGGCATACGTAAGCCATAGCGAGCTAAATCTTTAAATAATGCACCGCAATTATCAACAAAATAGATATCCCATGCTTCTTTCCAAGACATAGGGCTATCTGGCAACATATAATCTTGCATTGCTGATACTAAGCCTAATACTCGGTATGCACGCCAAAAATGCTTATCAATCCAACCTTGAACAATTTCAAGATTATCTTCATGCTGTTCAACAAGAAATTTTATAATTTCAAGACCTAAAGTCATATGACGTGATTCATCAGATTGCGCTGAAAAACCAAAGGTAACGGTTGCCATATCACCATTATGAGCAGCACCTGACATAAACGGTACAAAAAGCAAATTGGTCAATATATATTCAAAAGCGAAGGATATTGAAGTAATAAATTCAAAAGGTCCCGCTGAGCGAGCATCATCAAAATATGATTTAGGTACAGATAAATACCAAACACGATCATGCATGTGGAATGGGTCATGAAGTCCCGTAAAATGTTTATTGTAATGACTCAAAGTATGTATTTGAGTTTGTGAATGACGTAATTCATCAATAGATTGCATTTGACAAGCTAATTGAGCACCTTCACCACTAAATTGACGTGCTAAATTAGCGTACCCACGATGAGCACCATATTCAAGAGGGGATACCCCTTGAATAAATATTTTGAGTGCATTGACATAACTAGCACTTGATAAATTAAGATGCCCATTGTTTTGTGCAAAACTATCGATAACTGCGTATAATTTTTTATCTTTTTCTGCTTGGTATTTCCAATAAGCATCAGTGGTTAGTCTAAAAGGGTCTTCCCATTTATCCCAATCAACAATTTTTATTCCTTCGTAGGTTTCTTGAGGAAATACTTTTTCTTTAGGTTGGTATGTTGGTTCCCAACCAAGCCCACGAGTTAGAACTTCATACCGTTTTCGCATATTCAATTTTTTAGCCATTATATTTTCCCCTTTTTAATTCCACGAAAGTCTAAAATAATCATCATCTTCATCAACATGACCTGACAACGAAACGAGTACTAAATGTAACTCCTGAAGGTCAACCTCATGCCCTGCGAGTTCTGAAACAACTTCTTTTGTAATACCTAGAAAACCATTATTTTCTATACGAATCATTCCTGGTTGATCATACTTAAATACAGCATTTGGATTTTCTTGTTCAAACGCTTCAGTAAATGGGCGAGCACCTTCCGTGTTTTGTAAAATAATAAATAATTTGTCTTTTGACATAGTAATCTCCTAAAGATCAAGTCCTTGTTTAGTTAATCTAGTAAACAATTCAGTTTTAATTTCAGTTAATTGCTGTTTACCATCCTCGCCTAGGGCTTCTACCGAATAGACTTCAAGGGCTTCTTCTATTCGTGTTGACCAAGTAGTTACCCATGTTGATAATAGTTGTTTATTTTCTTCACTTTCAGCCGCTGTTACTTTAATAAGTTGATTAGTCCAGCGAATGGTCTCGCCATACCATTCAGCCATAAATTGAGTAAGTAATGTAATTCCTGAGGCCCCTTTACTGTGTAAATTTTTAATATAACGATCAAAAATTAATGGGAAGATTAAACCATCCATGACAACATTTTGTGCAACCATAATTTCAAACCAGTCATCTAATACAAAAATATCTTCCATCGCATGGCGAAGCTCTTGCCACATAGGATTTTCTAGCCAGTCTGATTTAGCTTTCACAAGACCTTCAGTTTCATTTTCATCTATTAGTAAAGTAATTCGAGAAATGTATTGAGACATAGCAATACGATCAAAGCCATTAAATGAAGAAAGTGACGTAATTGATGAACCATAACCGCGATCACAAATATCTTGATTATTCATATTTGCACCATATTCAACATGGCGTAGTGGGGACAAAATATTTTTGATTGAGCTCTTTAATTCGACTGCAAGTGATGAAAGCATATTATGCTTTTCAAGCATTTTAAAATTGTTATCCATACCTTCTTGCTGTTTGGCACGAGCTATTACGTAAGAACTATAATAATATTGACGCGGATCGGTAAAGGTGTACCAATCTTTCATTACTATTGAAGTATTTCTAACATCATAAAGTTCTCTGTCTTTAGCCCAACTAGGAGGGTAATGAAAATTGGTTGTAGGTTGAACATCATAAATAGCTTCTTGATAACGTGATGCAGGTTTATCATGCCCAATTCTGCGCCCTATATATGCGTAATTAACTCTTTTCGCTTTTATTTCTTTTGTCGATATATGCACTGACATTATTTAATACTCCTATTTGTATTTTTATTTAAAATTACCATATCGCCATTTTAGTTTGTCAAGGGCTAGCGCCTTTTCTTGTTCAAGCGTTAGCTCTTCCACGTTGTATTTTTTGCAAAAACTTTTGAATTGAAGGAAAGGAAGTACTAACTCAACATATAGGTTTGGATCACCAATTGAAAAATCAAATTCAACAAATTCATTTTTCAAAACACCTGTCACATGAACATAATGAGTTAACGTTGCAATATCCTTTAATTTACTGTTAACACTTTCAATCATTAATAACCCCTCTTATCTTTAAGATACCTGCACAAGGCAAATTACCTGTCTCTTATACACATCTCCGAGCCCACGAGACCGTACTAGATCTCGT
>CAJXRC010000046.1 GCA_913058405.1 uncultured Colwellia sp.
ATCTACACTATCCTCTTCGTCGGCAGCGTCAGATGTGTATAAGAGACAGGAGATAAATTTAGCGCTGTATGACGCACTTTATTCTTTCTATGAAAGTTCTAATTTAGTCGATACTTTAATAGCCGTTGAACACGATACTTTATTTAATTTTGATATAGCGGAATCGAGTTATTATCATGGCTCAATGAGTCGTATAATGTGGTTTGAAAGTGAAGAAGATGCGCTCAACGCACAAACATATTTTGCCAATGATATTTATGAACCTTATAGCAGCAGTGATCGCAGTACGTGGTTACAGTATCATTTATTAAATAATGATTTATCTGGTTTTGGCAGTGCTTTTACTTTTAGTAATGTTCAATCTGGTGTGGGTACAATCGAGGCCAATGATGTGATTGATGTGCCTGAGCCTTCGACATATCTGTTGTTATTATTGGCGGTGACTTTGTTGATAGCAAGAAAGTCTAGCCTTGATTCTATTTAAAGCATTTCATTAACTTAAAAATATTTGAAGTATAGAAGAAAGGATAATAATAGTTTGCTGTTATTATCCTTTTTTTATGATGAAATTAGTTAAAAAATTAATCAAAATATTAATTAAACAACTGGATTTGTTTCTTTTAACGCGATTATTTCATCGGCTTTACGTTGAGACACTGTACTGCGTTGTAAAAGCCAACAAAGCAGATAAATCAAACCATACAGCACCATGCCACCGGCGAGTACCCCATGCCATGTGCCATATTGCCAACAGGCAATTAAGTAAAAACCACCCAGACTACCGCCAACGTAATAATGCACTAGGTATAACGCCGTTGCTGTTGCTTTCGCTGTTTCCGCTTTTTGACTTACCCATGCATACGCAAGTGAGTGGGTGAAAAAAGCACCAGAGCTGATAAGTAATAGCCCAATCAACATAGTGTATAGCGAATCATACGCGGCGACCCACATACCAATCGCACTGACGGTTGTTCCTAACAGCATGCCTTTTATTGGACTGTATACTTGGCTCCAACGACCACTGATTTTTGCGGTAATGGTGCCGCTGAGATAACACAAAAATATCATCGACGTTAAGCTAATTGACAGTGAATAGGGTGCTGCGACAAGACGAAATCCCATTACCGTGTAGAGGTTAACGAATATGGCAAAATTCAACCCACCAATCAGCATAGCTAACCATAATTTACGCTGTTTTAAGTGACCGATCACTTGTTTGTTGTGGTAACGAAATTGTCCTTTCTTTTGGGTGAAATACTTTTGTTCAGGCAATAATCGGTTTACTAAGACCGCACCGAGTAAACTGGCAACAGCCATACCAATGACCGCAATTTCCCAACCCCAATATTCAGTGATAAAACCACCGTATAAACGACCCGTGATCCCGCCTAAAGAGTTGGCACTAATATAACTGCCAACGGCAAGCATTAGGGCTGTCGGGGTAAATTCTTCAGCCATGTAGGCTACAGCAACGGCAGCAAAACCTGCAATCGAGATGCCCATTACCCCGCGCGCTAGGGTTAACATCAACAATGAATCGGTGAGCAACATTGCCAAGCCCGCAAAGGGCAATAAAAATAGACTCAGCATCATCACGTTACGACGGCCAAAGATTTCTGATCCGATAGCCCATGGCACCAACGTCAGCGCTAAGGTGAAGGTACATGATGCTAATAGCCAGTTAATTTCGATGGCACTGGCGTTAAACTTTTCAGCCATTAAGGGCAACATAGGCTGGAACATGTATAAATTACAAAATACGAGGAAAGATCCTAACGCTAACGCAAAACTTGCACGGCGATAAGCGGCGGTTTTTATTTCAATCATGGTGACGAGCTCGAAAAGTACTATTTAGTAACAAGTACTATTAGATGAATTAATAAAACAGTAGCAATATTAATTTGATAATTAAAGTATATAATAACTATGACTACGATAACTAAAGGTTATAGCTATGAATACACGGTTACTGACTTACTTTGTCAAACTCGTTGAAACAGAAAATTTTACTCGGGCTGCTGAACAGTTGCATATTGCGCAGCCAGCATTAAGTGTTGCTATCAAAAAATTAGAACAGCAACTAGACCTACCGTTATTTCATCGCAATGAACGCAAAGTGACACTGACTCATGAAGGTGAAGTATTACTTGAGCATGCTCGTCTTATTCTTCAGCAAATAAATGATGCCAATATCGCAATGGCTGAATTGAAAGGCTTTGAAAAAGGCGAAGTAAAACTCGGCGTTCCTAGCATGTTAGGATCCTACTTTTTTCCTGAAATATTAATGGCATTTAAACGAAACTACCCGAATCTTAAGCTCACTATTATTGAAGCCGGAACACAGTCCATTCGCCAAATGCTGTTAGATGGAGAATTAGACTTAGGCGTTATACATAACGAAGATGTACCGCAGCGGCTTGAAACCGAGCATTTGGTCACTTCTCAAATGGTGGCAGTGGTTAGCGAACAACATCCTCTTGCTTCACAGTCATGCATAAAATTTGAAGATTTTTTTAAAGAAGATCTGGTGATGTTTAAAGCCGGATATTTCCATCGAGAATTTATTGATGAAATCTGTGAAAAATATAATTTCAAGCCGAAGATATCGTTCGAAACAAACTTGTTGCCAATGATGTTGAACATAGTGCGACATGATTTTTCGATATCAGCCTTGCTGGAACTGGTAACTGAGCATGAAAAGGGTGTTGTTGCTATTCCGTTCGAAGAGCCAGTACATCTTAATATTGCTATGGCTTGGCGGAAAAATGGCTACTTGTCACTAGCAGATAGAGCATTTCTAGAATTCGTTAACGCATACAGCAAATAACGATGTTTAAAACTATTTAACCTAATTACTAGTGAGTCGAAAGGGATCTTACAAAAAACAGATAAAATATCCGTTACTACACTTAGTTTACCTGTTCAGGTAAACTAACGGATAATTCTCCATTGCACAGTCTCTTACCGTTTTTATGCGCATTATTCATACCTCAGATTGGCATCTTGGCCAATATTTTTACGGCAAAAGCCGCGCCAACGAACATCAACAATTTCTTACCTGGTTATTAGCGCAAGTTACTCTGCATAACATTGAAGCGATTATTGTGGCGGGTGATATTTTTGATACCTCAACACCGCCAAGTTATGCCCGTGAAATGTATTTTGATTTTATCGCGAGATTACAAGGGAGCAATTGCCAACTGATTATTTTGGCTGGTAATCATGACTCTGTCGCTATGTTGTCTGAATCACAAGCCGTATTAGCAAGCTTGTCTACCCGTGTTATTACTCAGGTAATACCCGCGTCATTGAATGAAAATGAGCTCGAAGAGGCGGCACTTTCACAACAAGTTTTTCCGTTACACGATGCTGATGGAAAAACTACAGCCATTATTTGCGCTATTCCTTTTGTTCGTCCGCGTGATGTGATCAGAAGTCGAGCAGGGCAGTCGGCAAGTGATAAGCAGCAAAGTTTACAACAAGCGATTAGCGATCATTATCAGTATTTATATCAACAAGCACGAAAGCAAGCTGATGCGTCTGAAAAAGCCGAGGGCATTGCTGTGCCAATTATAGCAACTGGGCATTTAACGGCGCTAGGCGTTTCAATAAATGACAGTAAAAGTGATTCCGTTAGAGATATTTATATTGGCTCGTTAGAAGCCTTTCCAGCCAGTGCCTTTCCCCCAGCAGACTATATTGCTCTTGGCCATATCCACAGAGCACAACAGGTAGCGAAATCCGATCATATTCGTTATTGCGGTTCGCCTATCGCATTAAGTTTTGATGAAGCCAAGCAAGATAAACGTGTGCTGATGGTTGAGTTTACGTCAGGTAAACTTAATCAAGTTGAAGCGCTTATTGTGCCGTGTTTCCAACCACTATACATGGTGAAAACATCGGTAGATGAGCTTGAAAGCTCGCTAAAAGAAACACTGGTCGCATTTGAAGAACGCCAAGCAGTGGAAAAGTTTCCTCTGAGTGTTAAGGCTTGGCTTGATATTGAAATTGATAATGGCGATCACTTAAGTGATTTATCGCAGCGCGTTAGTGAACTCGCCGTTGATATGCCTTTTGAAGTGTTATTAGTACGTCGATGTAAAAAGGCGCGTCAACGACGACAAGCGCAATTATCGCAGCAAGATAACAGCACCTTGAGTGAGTTATCGTTAACAGAAGTCTTCGATTCACGCTTATCTCAACTTGAATGGCAAACGGATGAAGAAGTCGCACGTAAAACACGGTTAACACAATTATTTACTGAACTGTCGGTGGAAATGAAACAAGCCGCTTCTATTGCGAATCAAAAAAGTGATGCGGATAAAGCACTAATTACTAGTTCATCAGCCCAGGCAGAGTCGACATCGCAAAGTGCTTTATCAGAAGAAGAGAACACAGAAGCTGAAAAAGACAGTGTTATCACCGAAAAAGATAGTGCTATCGCTGAAAAAGATAGTATGACGCCTGAATCACTAGAGCAACACAATTCATGAGAATATTAAGTTTACGCTTTGAGAACATCAATTCCCTCAAAGGCAGTTGGAAAATAGATTTTAGTGAAGCTCCTTTTGATAACAATGGTTTATTTGCTATTACCGGTCCTACTGGCGCAGGTAAAACCACTATACTTGATGCCATTTGTTTAGCGCTTTATCATCAAACACCACGTTTAACTGTGTCTAAAAAACAGAATCAGTTAATGACTCGTCACACCAGCCATTGTATGGCTGAAGTGGAATTTGAAGTAAGAGGCCAAGGTTATAGAGCTTTTTGGAGCCAAAAACGCGCTCGTAATAAACTTGATGGTAACTTATTAGAGCCAGTAGCAGAGCTTGCTAAGCTCGATGGCACCATAGTGTCTGATAAGCTTAAAATGGTGCGTAGTGATATTAGTGAGTTAACAGGGCTTAACTTTTCACGTTTTACCAAATCAATGATGTTGTCTCAGGGAGAGTTTGCTGCCTTTTTAACATCACAACCGAATGACCGTGCGCAATTATTAGAGCAGCTTACGGGTACTGAAATATATGGTGACATATCTAAGCAAGTTTTTGATAATCATCGCAGTGCCAGTGAAGCGCTAAAACTTTTACAAGCGCAAAGCCAAGGTATTTCTTTGCTTGATGATGAGCAAGTAAAGGCGCTTGAGCAACAATTAACAGAAATTACCGAGCAAGAGAAAACGGTAAACGCGCAATTACAACAAGCGCAACAAGTTAAAGCCTGGTGCACTAATTTTTCGGTCAATGAACAAAACCAGCAAGCAGCGAAAACACAACTACTTGAAATAGAAAAGAAAGAGTTAGCCGCAAAACAAGATCTTGATTTACTGACGCTGTCGTCTTTAGCTGAGCCAATTAAAGCACCTTATGAAAAGATGGTGCATTATCGTGAGCAATATCAGCAAACCTTACAACAAGTAACCAGTCAAACAGAGCAATTAGCGAAACTGGATCAAGATATTGTGGTGAGTGATGAAGCGTTAACGCTACTAAAAAATCACCATGGTGAGGCTGAAGCACAACGCAAAGTAATTGAGCAAGTATTACATGACAAAATACAACCTCTTGACCATAGCATTACCCACCAACAAAATGCATTAATCGAAATAAAAAGCACTATAGCTGAACAAAGCAAAACACTTGGCGTAAATACAAATGCGTTGACTGTTTTAGAAGCAGAGCATCAAAAAGCGCAAGATAATGTTCAACAGCAGCAAATGTATTTATCGCAAGGTCAGGCGTTAGCAAAACTGCCAGAAAAATTGCCTTTATGGCAAAACCAATATCAGCAGTTAAGTCAGCTTCAAGCAAATGTTGTGGAATTAGTTAACGAGCAAGATAACACCGAAAAAGCGTTATTAACCTTGCAAACTAGGCAACAAGAGCAACAACTGCAGATCACGCAAAGTGAAGATGAATTAAAGCAACTCAATAGTCATAAACAGCTAATGGCTGAAAAAACACAACAGCTAATACAGCATAGCCCAGCAGCTCAAGCGATCTTATCAAGTAGGGTAACCAGTATTGGAGCCAATACTGGAAGTAATACTAATGGTGATGGTGTAGCCAACGAGTTAACTAGTGGCATGCTCAACCAAGCGATCCTTGATCATCAAAATCAACAACTTGCGTTAAAACAAGCACAACAGTTGGCGCAGCGTTTTCATGTTCTTACACAAGAACAGCAGGGATTATCTGCGCAGCAGAGCCAAGACAACGAACAGCTGGTTACCACTGAGCAAGCGCTGGTACAACTTCGTCAACGTTATAGCGCTACTCAACAGCAGAAAAAAGATGTAGAAACCTTACTCGCTCAGCAGCAAACCATAATGGCGCTGAGTGAACATAGAGCGAAGCTTCAGCCTGAAGAATCTTGCCCTTTGTGTGGTTCAACAGATCACCCTGCGATTAATGAATATCGATCCCTTGATACTGACGAACATCAACAGCGTTTAAGCCAATTAACACTTGAGCGAACGCAACTTGAAAAACAAGGTAAAGAGCTAAATGGCGTTCAAGCAAACTTAACTGCGCAACTTGAAATGCAGACAAATCGTTTGCAAGGCATAACAAGCGAACAAAGTAATTTAGCGCAAAATTGGCAATCGCTAAATATTAACCAGCACGTTTTATCAAACCAAAATGAACAGTCACTTTCATTACAAAATGTTGAAGTTGAGCAGTCAATTAATCATCAGTTAACGATGGTGTTTGGGCAGCTGGAGGAGTTACTTTTATTGCAAACGTCACTGCTAGAAAATAACCAAAAGCAACAACAAAATAGTGAACAAATTAGCCACTGTGAAAAACAGTTGTCGAGGCTGTTTAATCAGCTACAACTATTGCAAGAGCAAGGTAAGAATCAACACGATTCAAAACAAAAGTTTACTGAAGAATTACGCTTGAAACAACAGGCGTTTTTGGAGCTGAATACTCAGTTGTTAGCTGACATTACAACGACTGAAATAACACTGCCTCTTGATGGCGTAAATGAGAAAGTACAGGAGCAAGACCAGGAACAAGAACAAGAACTAGCGCAGAAGCTAGTCATTTGTATTGATGATAATTGGCTTGAGTCATTGAGTAAGCAGGGCGCTGATTATCAGCAAACTGTAACGACTCATCAAGCGGCTAAAACTCAACTTGATAGTCTTATAAATGACCTCGTGTTGTTAAAGCAGCAAGTTGTTCAGCAACAAACTCAAACTAACCAGGTGCATAGCCAATTAACGCAACAAGAAAAGGATTTAACACAGTCTATCGCGTTACGCGTTACCTGTTATGTTGAACTAGGTATTACAGATAAAGAATTGCAAGCTTCTGTTTTACTAAGAGAAAGTATTAATGATCAACGAGAGTTGAGTGAAGTTGAGTTTATTGCAGCTGAGCAACAGCATAATGAGAAAAAATCAGCTCAACAGCTCAATAGAGGGCAATTAACCACCTCGAAATCCTCATTAGATAGTCTAATTCCGAAAAATGACAAGGCAAATGATGACTGGTTAGCATTACTTTCTGACAGTAAGTTTACTGATGAAGAAGAGTTCTTACTGGCGCTGCTGAGCACTGAGCAAAAACATAATTTAACTAAGCTTGCTAATGACATTGATGACAGTAAAAAACAAGCAAAAATCTTGATGGAACAAAGTGAAAAAATAGCGCTTGAATTGAATACTCAAAAGGATAAGTTGAGAGAAGAAGGGGCTGTTGATTTTGTTGAAAGTTCAGTGTCAGAATCCTTGGTGAATTTGTCAGGTTTGTTGAAACAATGTCAGCAAAATATAGGACAGTTTAGCCAACAAATCGAACAGGATAAGAGTAACAAAAATAGACAAGAATCCTTGCTAGAAAAAATTAAATTAGCACAAAGTTCCTTGGATGATCTTAGCCACCTCAATGCTCTTATTGGCTCAGCGGATGGCGCTAAATTTAGAAAGTTTGCCCAAGGCTTAACACTGGCTAATTTAGTCCATCTTGCCAACGCACAATTGGAGCGTCTCTTTGGTCGATATCAGCTTCAATGCCAACAAAACGATACCTTAGAATTAGAAGTACTCGATACTTGGCAAGGTGATACTGCGCGTGATATTAAAACCTTATCTGGCGGTGAAAGCTTCTTAATAAGTTTGGCGTTAGCCTTAGCACTATCAGATTTAGTTAGTAATAAAACCAGTATCGACTCTCTCTTCCTCGATGAAGGTTTTGGCACCTTAGATAATAATACCCTTGAAGTAGCACTTGATGCGCTCGATAACTTAAATGCGAGTGGCAAAATGATTGGTGTTATCAGCCATGTTGACGCCTTGAAAGAACGCATTGGCGTGCAGATTAAAGTGAAAAAGCTCAGTGGACTTGGAGTCAGTAGTTTAGATAAACAGTATGAGTTTCATGCTGAGACCGTGAGCTAACGATTATATACCCAAGTACCTGCATCTTCAGGTAGTTTGAGTAAAATAGGAAAGGGTACATTTTTGGAAATTTGGATTTATTTCACCTTATTAGCCGCAACAATGCAGGCAGTAAGAACCGCAGGACAAAAGCAATTATCGGGTAAGCTCAATTCAATGGCCACCACGGGTGTTCGCTATTTTTTTGCCTTACCTTTTGCATGGGCCTACCTATGGTGGATGCTTGATTTTAGACAAGTAGTAGTACCAGAGCTCAATAATGATTTTTTACAATACGCCTTGATTGCTTGTGTGATGCAAATATGGGGCACGGCGTGTTTAGTTGCGGCTTTTCGTTATCGTAACTTTGCTGTAGCCACGAGTTTAGCTAAAACAGAAGCAATACAAGTGGCGATTGTCGGCGCTTTACTCTTCGGGGCTACGCTTTCTGGTTTAGGTTGGTTTAGTGTCATTGTCGGTGTGGTTGGCGTGTTTTTAGTGTCTAAAGTGCGATTTAACTTAAGAGATATTTTAGCTGACTCGCAAGGTCTCATTGGTATGGGATATGGTTTGGCCGCGGGTCTTGGCTTAGCTATCACCACCTTGCTTATTCGAGAATCAAGTTTGGCACTTAATACTGATTTGATGGTTAGTGCTGCGGTGACCTTAGTGTTTATGATCACGGTGCAATCCGTTATTTCACTTATCTACGTATACATTCAAGATAAATCACAATTGCCGTTGATGATGAACCACTGGCGGTTATGCTTATTTGTTGGGGTTACCAGTGTATTAGGCTCAATAGGTTGGTTTACTGGCGCGAGTTATCAAAATGCTGCCTATGTGAAAGCACTGGGACAAGTTGAGTTTTTTATTACCTTGGCATTAACTTATCGTGTTTTTAAAGAAACAATCACTTTAAAAGAATACTTAGGTATGTTTTTGATTGTATTAAGTGTCGTTATCTTACTACTGTGGTCGTAAAGTCTGGTCATCAAATTGGGTCATGAGCAAAGGGGATCAAATTGACTTGATTACTCAGTAAAGCAAGGTACACTGCTCACCATAATATTAAATATTATTTTTACACCGCAAATATTTAATTTAAGTTTTAACTCAAGTCCTGCTTCGAGTATTAACTTAAATATTAACAAAAGCATTAAAGAAGAGATTACTATGAAAATTGCTGATAAAACCGTTGCCCACTTTCACTACACCCTTAAAAATGAAGCGGGTGAAGAAATAGAATCATCAAACGGTCATGAGCCTTTAACCTATTTACATGGCGCTAACAATACCTTACCAGGCCTAGAAGTGGCTTTAGCGGGTAAAGAACGAGGCGAAAAGTTCTCAGTAACTTTACAACCTGAAGAAGCTTACGGTGAGTATCAAGAAGGGTTAGAGCAACGTGTACCTGTTAAACATTTACACGGTTTAGTGAGCAAAAATGCTAAATGGAAAAAAGGCATGACTGC
The DNA here is from genome assembly GCA_913058405.1 of uncultured Colwellia sp. Taxonomy (GTDB): domain Bacteria; phylum Pseudomonadota; class Gammaproteobacteria; order Enterobacterales; family Alteromonadaceae; genus Colwellia. The sequence goes on from CAJXRC010000046.1 coordinate 9,865, forward strand.
TGCAGTGCAAACAGACGCAGGTCAACGCCAAGTTACCGTAGTAAAAGTGGGTAAATTTATGGTTACTGTTGATATCAACCCACCATTAGCGGGTAAAGTACTGACTTTTGATATTGAAATTGTTGATGTACGTGAAGCGACTGAAGAAGAAGTACAACACGGACATGTTCACAGTGCTGATAGCAGCTGTGGTCACGACCATTAGGGTCCATTAGATATTAATTAGCCGATGTTACGGCTGAATAAAGACTAAATAAAAAGCGCTAAGTAGTTAAACTACTTAGCGCTTTTTTTATTTGAAAATTTAACACAACTTGACCTTTAATCAATTTATAATGAGTTATACCAACCGGACTAATTTATTGATCACTTAGCGAGAATCAATGCCTTGCCTAAAAGCGTTTCTAATTCCAGCTGAATCCTGCATCTTCAAGTGGAACGGGTATAAGCCTCGAAGCGTTATCTAACTTTGCCTGGTTTGTACAAATCAGAGCGCTTGCTATGTACATTAAATTGACTCTACTAACCTGTGTTTTCTTTTTTGATGAATATACCCGTTGCCAATCAAGATGCATGTTTCAGAGTGCTTGAGCAATTCTAATACAAGGCGCGCCTCTGTAGTAATGGTTATTCCCTTACAAAGAGGCGAAACGACGTAGTGGTGTTGCTCAAGCACTTCTTCGATGGGGTTAAAAACGATTTAAGTGGCGTTATTCATTTGAACAAGGGAACAACCATTGTTTATAATAAATGCCTTACCTAAATCATTTTTAGCTCCCACTGAAATCAAGCACTTTGAATGGTAACGGGTATATGCTTGGCATTGTTTAGTTGCGATAATTATTATCTCAGGCATGATCTCCCATGCACCCAGTTCGGTGCGTTATTATTCATTTGTTCATGGTAAAAAAATTACTTCATTAAACGACACCAAAGGATAGTTTCAATTGAGTCACTCGCCGTTATTAGAAAAAACTGTTGAGTTATTACATGAAGCAACTATGCAAGCGCCAGTGCTTGATCTTGCCTGTGGCAGTGGCCGAAATGGGCTTTACCTTCTAAATCAAAACATCCCTGTGGTCTTTGCCGATATAAAAGAGTCGGCTCTAGAGCAGGTTGAGAGTAGAGTAAATCGTCATAATGGCGAGGAAAAATCAACGGCGAGCTTTTGGCAAGTTGATTTTGAGCAAGACAGTTTTGAACAAGAGGAGTTAAAGCCTTTAACAGGTAAGTCGTTTTCAGCGATTATTGTTTTTCGTTATTTGCACCGACCTCTATTTGAACAAATCAAACAAGCTGTTATCCCTGGTGGTTATGTTGTGTATGAAACCTTTACCGTAGACCAGCCACAATTTGGCCGACCTAAAAATCCTAATTTTTTATTAAACCATGGTGAGTTGGCTAAACTCTTTTCTGATTGGGATATTATCTATAGCTTTGAAGGCGTCATTGATGCAAAAAACGCTGATGCTAATAATGAATCAGGAAAACAAGCTATTGCCCAGATTATTGCAAGGAAACCATTGTTCTAATAAAACCATTGCAGTAAGGGACCCTTATCAATTTTAGATAAACACTAACTCGCCAAAGTATTCAGGTCTATGATAATCAGGCTCAGATACATCAATATTGTTCCATACCGCGTATTGTGGCTCGGTTCTGCCACCACAGCGATAGAAGTTGGCAAACCACTTAGCTTTATTCACGCTTTCGCCAGTTAGTTGCTCAATCGCTGCAAAGGGTAGCGCTATTTCTACACACCACTCATTATCGTATTCACTTTCTATTTTAACTGGCGAGCTAATACTACTTTTACATTGGATTAAACTCGCGGCTTCGAGGCTGATAAACTGACGATTATCCCGTCCTTCACCATAAGCGAGGTGAAGTGTGCCACAACAATTCACTTCTAAGTTAACGTAACTACTGCCAAGAACTCCTGAAGGGCTAAAGAAGAACTCTACACAAGAATCTTCACAGACAAGCATGTTATTTAGTTCGGTTTGTTTGGCGAAGCTGTATTTATCTTGGGCAATTATTTGGATGAACAGGGTTTCGTTATTAACAGTCAGCTTTACTTGTGTATCTTGCTTTCTGCCCGCTTGATACCAGGGGTATTGATTAATTTCTAAGGCATTAATTGTATGCCAATTAGGACTGAAGCTCGCCGATTGGTTAGTCGATACTGTTTTGTTAATAATATACTGGCTCATGGTTTTCTCTGTACTTATCGGGTATTTAGCAGAATATGGCAAAGCTTCTTTATTGCTTTATCACTTGGTTATTTGAGTCATGTTAAGGACTAATACTGTGTCTAAGGCGATTAATTGCCATTGTATATTCAAGTCATATAAACTCATGCCATAAACTTTATCATCTGTTTTACCGCGTTTATAGGCTGGTCGGGGATCTTGTTTTAATACTTGCTCAATTAATAATGCTAAATTACGATCATCTTGTTCATACTTGATGAGCTCCGCTTGCATTTGTTCACTAAATATAACGGATAATACTTCTTCTGGTTGCTTTTGGGCAAAGCCAGCATCGGCATCAATTATTGCGTCAGAATAGGGCACATAAGGCTTTATATCGATAATAGGCGTGCCATTTAATAAATCTAAACCAGAGATATGCAAAATGGTTTGCTTTTTCTCTGTCGTAACCTTATCGAGTTTCACTACGGACATGCCAATTGGGTTTGGCCGAAAAGTTGAGCGGGTTGCCAGTACACCTGTTTTTACATTACCGCCAAGTCGAGGTGGGCGTACCAAAGGCTTCCATCCTTGCTCTTGCGTGCCATGAAAAACAAAAATTAGCCATAGATGACTAAATTGTTCAATGTCTCGAACTAACTCATGATTATTAGCATCACCAACTAGTACTACCTTACCTTTTGCTGCACTGACTAAATTTGGCTGACGAGGTATGGCAAACTTCTCTTGATATGGCGACTCAATGACGCCTAAGGCATCAAATTTGAAGCTTTGTACATCATCAGTGGTTTTTCGTGTGTTTGACATTCTATTGTTCTGCTTGCTCGTCAGGCGTTGCTACTCGATATGCTTTACCGTAACAAACGACTTGTGCGACACAATGTTTAGTCTCTATATCAATGCAACTGGTAAAAATAATGGCATTGGCTTTTTGTAAATATGCGATTTGCCTTGCTTGTGTACGTGCGTTAATGGCATCGGGTGCAGCAAGGTGTGGCTCCTTTTGGCAATCTTCACCTTCAACTAAACCAACATATTGATAACTTGCATCAAAGTCTTGCTCATTATCATAAATCTTAACTTTACTGGCACTAAAGTACTCTTCGGCATTATCGGCTTTAACGTTGCTTTCAAAGGTATAGTTACCCGTACATCCGCCAAGCATCGAGGTTAAGAGAACGACGGTTAGTGCTACTTTTAAAGATGTTTTGTGTTTAAAAATCATACTGATACAATTTCCTTTTTAAAAAAGTATTAGAAATAAAAAAAGGTATAGTGAAACACCATACCTTTTATTTTGTTAAGTATTTTTACTTAAATATGACTTTAAGCATTACTTAAGATATTACTTAACACGCATACCGGCTTTAGCGCCATCGTCTGGATTTAATATCCATAAGTCTTTATCACCAGGGCCAGCAGCAAGTACCATGCCTTCAGACATGCCAAAACGCATTTTACGTGGTGCTAAGTTAGCGACCATGACAGTGTGTTTACCGATTAAATCTTCTGGGTTGTAAGCTGCCTTAATACCCGCGAAAACTTGACGAGTTTCTGTGCCTTCTTCATTAAGTGCTAAGGTTAGCTGTATTAATTTATCAGCCTTTTCAACATGCTCAGCATTAATGATTTTAACGATTCGTAAATCAATTTTAGCAAAATCATCAAACTCAATTTCTTCAGAGATAGGGTCAGCAGCTAGAGGATCAGCAAGCGCAGCTGAATTATCAACTACTTTCGCGGCTTTCTTTTTCTTAGCTGGTTTTTTCTCTTCTACTGGCGCGCCTAAGCTTTCTTTTGAAGCATCAGTCATGGCATTAACTTTGTCCATGTCAACACGTTGCAATAGTGCTTTAAACTTATTAATTTTATGATCAGTTAATAAGGTTTTGTGTCCTTCCCAAATAAGCTCGTCATTTAAGAAAGCAGCCGTGCTATCTGCAAGTACAGGTAGGACAGGTTTCAAATAAATCATTAGTGTGCGGAACATGTTGATACCTAATGAACAAATGTCTTGCACTTCTTGCTGCTTGGTTTCGTCTTTAACAAGCTGCCATGGTTCTTTTATCGCAATATATTCATTTACTTTATCAGCAAGCGCCATTATTTCACGCATACCACGACCGAAATCACGTGATTCATAATGGGCAGCAATACTATCGCCTGCGGCCATTACTTCATCCGCTAGGGCTTGATCATCAATGTTAGTTGATAACATGCCATCAAAACGTTTGGTGATAAAACTAGCACAACGAGATGCGATATTAACCACTTTACCGACTAAATCTGAGTTGACACGTTGTACGAAATCTTCAAGATTTAAATCTAAGTCATCAATTTTGTGCGTTAATTTAGTCGCATAATAATAACGTAAATATTCTGGGTTCAAGTGGTCTAAGTAAGTACGACCTTTAATGAAGGTCCCTTTAGATTTAGACATTTTTTCACCGTTCACGGTAACAAAACCATGAGCGAAAACAGCCGTAGGCTTACGGAAATCAGCGCCTTCTAACATGGCTGGCCAAAAAAGGCTGTGAAAGTTAATAATGTCTTTACCGATAAAGTGATATAGCTCGGCGTCTGAATTTTTATTCCAAAAACTGTCAAAATCGATAGTGGAGTCTTTATCACATAGGTTTTTAAAACTGCCCATGTAACCAATTGGCGCATCTAACCAAACATAGAAGAATTTACCTGGAGCATTAGGTATTTCAAAACCAAAGTAAGGCGCGTCACGGCTGATATCCCACTGTTTTAAACCTTGTTCGAACCATTCTGTCAATTTATTCGCTACTTCTTCTTGCAATGCACCACTGCGTATCCAGTCTGATAACATGGTTTCAAAAGCAGGTAAATCAAAGAAGTAATGTTCAGAATCTTTTAATATCGGTGTAGCACCTGATATAGCTGAACGTGGGTTAAGTACTTCTGTTGGTGAATAAGTTGCACCACAGTTGTCACAGCTATCGCCATTTTCATCTTCGCTCTTACATTTAGGACAAGTCCCTTTAACAAATCGGTCAGCTAAGAACATGCCTTTTTCAGGATCATATAACTGAGAAATAGTGCGGGTTTTAATATGACCTTTCGCATGTAAAGCGTTGTAAATTTTTTCAGAGTATTCTTTGTTTTCATCACTATGCGTTGTGTGATAATTATCAAAGCTAATATGAAAATCACTAAATTCTTTAATACGCTCTTCACGCACACCATTGATCATTTCTTCAGGTGTTATGCCAAGCTCTTGCGCTTTAAGCATAATTGGTGTGCCATGAGCATCATCAGCACAGACAAAATACGTTTCATGTCCACGCATTCGTTGAAAACGCACCCAAATATCGGTTTGAATATGCTCTAGCATATGGCCTAAATGGATTGAACCATTGGCATAAGGAAGGGCACAAGTAACTAGAATTTTGCGCTTTTCTGCTAAAGAATGCGATGCAGTATTTGATGTAGCTTCAGATAAAGTAGTGTCAGACATGAAAAATAGTTGTTTTTGATGGTAATAATGTCGGCAATAGTACAGAATTTAGCGATGATTTTCATTAGTTGAATGCAACTAATTTCGCTATTTCTCTTATATTCTTTTATACAAGGTCTCCAAATGACTATGTTTAGTAAAAAGTTTGGTCAAATTTTTTCGAAATCCACGCCCAAAACTGACGTTAAATCAAACGGTGAAGCACTTAACGCATCCGAAATTGAATCGTTTATTAAAGATACATTATCGCATTATATTTCAGATAATTTTCCACAAGGTGTTCTAGCTGTTTGTCAGCAGTTGAGCATAATCCAAAAGAAAAAAATCACCATCAAGCTACTTATGCCATTTGTCTGTCACGGTGAGTTAGATTTACTAGCACAAACGTTGAGTGATAATTTAGCGTGTACTGTTAAGTTTGAAATAGACTTAGCAATAAAACCTGTGCGTCAATTTTCGCTGGGTAATGATAAAAATAAAGCAGAGCAAGAGGGGACACGACAAGGTAAAGTGGCCAATATTATTGCTATCGCCTCAGGTAAAGGTGGGGTAGGTAAGTCAACCACTACGGTTAATTTAGCGTATGCCTTAATGTGCGAAGGTGCCAGAGTAGGAATTTTAGATGCGGATATATACGGCCCATCAATTCCTTCTATGCTCGGTCTTAAAAATGAAAAACCAAGCTCTAGTGATGGCAAACTTATGACGCCTTTAGATGCCAAAGGTTTGAGTGCCATGTCCATTGGCTTTTTAGTCGATGAAGCAGATGCGACTGTTTGGCGAGGTCCTATGGCCAGCTCTGCATTCAATCAATTATTAAATGAAACCGATTGGCCTGAACTTGATTATTTACTGATTGATATGCCACCTGGTACGGGAGACATTCAATTAACCTTGGCGCAAAAGGTACCTGTAGCTGCCGCGGTAATAGTCACTACACCACAAGATATTGCTTTAATAGATGCTGTTAAAGGTATTGCCATGTTTGACAAAGTTAAAGTGCCAGTATTAGGAATTGTTGAGAACATGAGCTATCACCTTTGTGAAAACTGTGGGCATCAAAGTCATATTTTTGGTGAAGCAGGTGGCGAACATATGGCACAAGACCATGAAACCAAGTTATTGGGTCAATTACCGTTAGATATTGCTATTCGACAGGATGCCGATTTTGGTGAATCTGACATAATTGAAAATAGCGCTGGTGAAATAGCCAATCATTATCGTAAAATAGCCCGAAATATTTCTGCGCAATTATTTTTACAGTGCGACACTGCAAGCCCATTAACGGCAACAATAACAACGCGTGCTTAAGCGCAACTAAGGTAAAGATTAGTCATTATGAGATTATGTGATAAAGATATAGAACAATACCTTGATGATGAGAAGATAATTATCGAGCCAAAACCCGACACTTCAATGATCTCTGGTGTTAGTGTTGATATCCGATTAGGTAATGAATTTAGAGTTTTTCAAGACCATACTGCGCCTTACATTGATCTAAGTGCACCTAAAGGTGAAGTCCAAGAAGCGATGAACTCAATCATGAGTGATGAAATATTCATTGCTGATGGTGATGCCTTCTTTTTACACCCAGGAGAGCTAGCATTGGCTGTGACTTATGAATCAGTTACCTTGCCAGATAATATTGTCGGCTGGTTAGACGGGCGCTCTTCACTAGCACGTTTAGGCTTAATGGTGCATGTTACCGCGCATCGTATTGATCCCGGTTGGTCTGGTCAAATCGTATTAGAGTTTTATAACAGTGGTAAATTACCGTTAGCGCTACGTCCAAAAATGAAGATAGCCGCGTTAAACTTTGAAACTATGTCATCAAGCGCCGCACGCCCTTACAATAAACGCGAAGACGCCAAATATAGAGATCAAAAAGGCGCTGTTGCTAGTCGTATCAGTCAAGACGAGAAAGTTAACAAGTAAAGAATCATAGAGTTAGTTAGTCAAATAGCGAGCTTAACTCGCTATTTCTATTTTAGCAGGACTAGAAATTTGATTTACGCAGGTTTCTAGGGCATGAATAAGTTTTTCAGTATCATGATGGTGTGGCACTTTGTTATGAGTTAAATCTTGGCAAATGACATTAACTTTATCTGAGCTAATTCTCTCATCTTGGCAAATAACGCTGTCAACTGGCATGCAACCGATATTTCTTTCAATCCAGTTAAGTTTTTCATCTAACGTTAATTTAGCGGCAGGGCTCTGCTCAGCAACAATATTGTCGATAAAAACACAGTGTCCTTTACGCTTATCTAACGCCTTAGCGATATCTCTCACTAATAGCGGTGGTACAACACTCGTTAAAAAACTACCTGGGCCTAAAATAATCAGGTCGGCATTTTCAATTGCTTCAAGGCAGGGAGTAACCGACTTAACAAGTGGCGCTAACATTAAATCAGTCGGCATTATCGGCATTTCATCAACAGAAAGCTCACCAAGACGACAACGGCCTTCAGGGTAAAAAGCCATTAAGTCCGTAGGCGTCTCTGACATAGGCAATACTTGCGTTTTAACGCGTAATATACGGCGAACTAGTTTAATGGAGTCCATAGGGCTCGATTGTACTCTTCCTAGGCCGTATAGAATTAAGTTGCCAAGGTTATGTCCACCAAGTTCATCATTACCTTCAAAACGAAAATTGAATAGCTGGCTACCAATTGAGTTTTGATCGACTAATTGAGTTAAACAATTGCGTAAGTCGCCCCAAGCAATAGTACTACTTCTTTTTCTTAATCTACCCGTTGAGCCACCGTTGTCTGTAGTAGTGACAATCCCGGTGAGTTTGTTGCCCATAAAAGATAGGGTACATAGAACACGACCTAAACCGTGTCCGCCGCCAATGGCGACAATGTTAAGTTTTTTAAGCTGCATACGGTTTGTTGCTTTCATTATGTATGGCTGAGTTAGACAAACCATACCGTTAAATAGCAAAAAGATAAAGTAACTAAGCGTAAGGAGGGCAATATACCTATACTCTTTACCCCTTATAGTGAAAGATAGCTTAATTAAAAACCGATTATAGAGGTTTGTACTTCATTGGATGTCTATACCCGTTACCATTCAAGATGTATGTTTCAGAGTGCTTGAGCAATGTCAATTCACAGCAACGATGGAATGATGTTGCTCAAGCGCTTCTTTGATGGGCTTAAAATCGCTTTATACGGCGTTAAACAATCAAACCATAGAATGACTATGCTTAAATTATTTGCCTTGCCTAAAGTGGTCTTAATTCCCACTGAAATCCTGCATTTTGATTGGTAATGGGAAAATATCTAATGTCAGAGCAGGGGATAGCCTGTAGTTTATGTAAAAGGGTTTATAAATTCTAAAGAGGTGTTTGGGTAGAGATTAGTATTTAATGCCTTCAGAAAGGAAAGTTCAGCAGAAATAGAAAGTATTTGGGCAATTCAGTGATTGAATAGAATGGTTTGGTTAATCACGACTGATAACAAGCCTTTTATTGCTGCTTAATAATTACACTACCATTACAGAGAGTTAGTATAAATTAGATAATAAATAAGCATGATGGTTATTAAGCGATCAGTTAATGCATTTCTTACTAATTAAATGCCTTTTTTTACAAATAAGTGTTGACAGTTTCTAAGCTGCTGCTTAGAATGCGCCTCGTTTTCAGCAAGTGTTAGGTCCACTGGTTGAGAGCATGTTTGATAGCTATTAGGCCAGTTATTAAACGACTCGAATATTTCGGGGCTATAGCTCAGCTGGGAGAGCGCTTCGCTGGCAGCGAAGAGGTCTGCGGTTCGATCCCGCATAGCTCCACCATATTAGGTTTTTTGTTGACGTAAAACTCTTGAGTTTTCATTAACAAAAAATAGATAGTTTAATTGGTTTGTTAATATTATTTATAATGTAAACGCTAATTTGTGTCCCTATCGTCTAGAGGCCTAGGACACCGCCCTTTCACGGCGGTAACAGGGGTTCGAATCCCCTTAGGGATGCCACTTTCTTTCTTGTATAAGTAAGCAAGTAACTACACAAGAAAACCCACGTAATATGTAAATATTACGTGGGTTTTTTTTTGCCAAATTTTTAGTGCTTATTATTTTATTGTTGGCAGCGTTTTATTTTCACTTTATAGTATTATTAAATATGAATTTTCATCTGATTGAATTGTAATAAGGAAGTAATATGCTCGAAATTAACTATCCTATAAAAGGTGCCTGTCAATGTGGACAAGTGACCTATCAATTATTAGCTGCACCACTTATGGTTGCGGCTTGCCATTGCCGTCAATGTCAAAAGTTATCAACAAGTGCTTTTAGTATTACAGCGGTAGTTAATGCTAGCGATGTTGTTTTTACTGGAGAAATGTCTGATTGGAGTCGCTTAGCAGATAATGGCAATACTAACGGCGCAAAGTTTTGTCCTTGTTGTGGTAATCGTATCTACCACTTTAATCCGAATTTTCCAGATAAAATAAAATTAAAACCAAGTACATTAGAAGATACCAGAGTCATACAACCCACTATGCATATTTGGACCAGTGAAAAGCAAGCATGGTTTAAGTTGCCTTTAGATTTACCCTCTCATGAAAAGCAACCATTCTAATTTTCTGAATTAAGTGTTTTGATAAGTATCACTCGATCGTAAGTTGAAAGGAAAATGGATGTCAGAAAATAAGAAAACCTCTATCTCTCTTGTGTTAGGTAGTGGTGGCGCAAGAGGATTAGCGCATATTGGTGTTATACATTGGTTGGAAGAGCAGGGGTTTGAAATTGCTTCTATTTCTGGTTGTTCGATGGGCGCACTTATTGGTGGTATTTATGCTGCTGGTAAACTTGATGTATTTGAGCACTGGGTAAGAGACATAAGTAAAGTTGATATTTTTACTTTACTGGATTTATCGTGGCAAAAAAATGGTCTGGTTAAAGGGGACAAAATAATTGCGACACTAACCGAGTTAGTAGGAGACATCAACATTGAAGATCTTCCCATTAAATACACAGCGGTTGCCGCTGATATAGCAAATGAAAAGGAAGTATGGCTAAGCTCGGGCAGTTTATTTAGTGCGATCAGGGCTTCTATTTCATTACCGCTATTTTTTACGCCTTTTCATTACAATGGTGTCGACCTAATTGATGGGGGTGTCCTTAATCCGGTACCCATTGCGCCAACGTTTAGTGATAGTACTGACTTTTCAATTGCAGTCAATTTAGGTGGAAGTATTAAAACACTAAATGATGCTGAGACTCAGGTAAGTCTTATTGATAATAAGCCTTCAAGTAAATTGGATAATTTTTTAGCACGATTTAAAAGTAAAGCTGTGCTGCACAATGCAAATGAGTGGGGCGCTTATGACGTTGTCAACCAGGCATTCGATGCTATGCAAAGTACTATTGCTCGACAAAAACTCGCTGCATACCCAGCAGATTATTTTGTTGAGGTAGCACGTAATGCTTGCGGAACGCTAGAATTTCATCGTGCAGATGAAATGATAAAGCTTGGTTATGATACGGCAGAAGCTTCTTTAGCTTCGCTAAAAAATAATCAGTGAACCGTTTAACTGTCTTAAAATTAACGGTCTAAGAAGTACTGTTCACCTTTTTCATTAAGTGCCCACACTATAAGGAATATAACGTGCTAAATGGTATCCATCATGTTGCGATTATCTGCTCTGATTATGAAAAATCTAAAGATTTTTATACTCGAATTTTGGGCTTTAAAATCATAGCAGAAAATTATCGAGCAGATCGCGATTCATTTAAATTAGATTTAGCATTAGATGATGATACTCAAATCGAGCTGTTTTCTTTTCCAGGAGCAGCTAAAAGACCAAGTTTTCCGGAAGCGCAAGGACTGAGGCATTTGGCATTTAATGTGGAAAACATTGAAACAGTTTGTCAGTATTTAACACGCTTGGGGATTGAGGTTGAGCCCATTAGAGTGGATGAGTATACGGGTAAGCAGTTTACATTTTTTAGTGATCCTGATGACTTGCCGTTAGAGTTGTATCAGAAAATTTAATTACAATAGATCAGTATGATGAAACTATTTTACAAAATAATTAAGCTTAATGTGTGATACAGGAGAAATAAAATGCACTATCAGGAAGTCATTGATTTTTGGTTTAACGAAATAGAGTCTGCTCGCTGGTGGATTAAAGATATTAGTTTTGACAAAGAGATAACCGCTCGGTTTTTTGACCTTCATCAGTCGGCAAAACAATGTGAATTAGTGCATTGGCGTAAAACGGCTAAAGGACGACTTGCAGAAATTATTGTATTAGATCAATTTTCGCGCAATATGTATCGAGATACCCCACAAGCCTTTGCCAATGATGGCATTGCGCTAGCATTAGCGCAAGAAGCTATCGCTTTAGGCGCAGATAAAACACTTGAACCGATAGAGAATAGTTTTTTATATATGCCTTTTATGCACAGTGAATCATTAGCCATACATGAAAAAGCACTTGCGCTTTATCAGGCTAATGGCATAGCGAGTAATGTTGAATTTGAAGGGAAACACAAAGACATTATTGAACGCTTTGGTCGGTATCCGCACAGGAATATTATTTTAAATCGAGAGTCTACTGATGAAGAAGTTGAATTTTTAACACAACCTAACTCTTCATTTTAATTTATATTTTTAACTAACTAACTAACTAACTAACTAACTAACTAACTAACTAACTAACTAACTAA
>CAJXRC010000047.1 GCA_913058405.1 uncultured Colwellia sp.
ACACTATCCTCTTCGTCGGCAGCGTCAGATGTGTATAAGAGACAGGTATGGAACAATGAGATTTTGTTGCCTGGTGTCCAATTTGGCAATGTCTTTTTAGGTCCTCAGCCACCGAGAGGTTGGGAGCTGAATGAAGAATTATTGCATGCCAATATGACGTTTCCACCGCCGCATCAATATTTAGCATTTTATTATCATTTACGTGAAGTCTTTAAAGCCAATGCCATTGTGCATTTAGGTCGACATTCTACGTATGAATTCTTGCCTAAACGTGCAGTTGGTTTGTCTGCAAATGATTATCCATCGCTGATTATTGAAAATATCCCCAGCATTTATCCATACATTGTTGATGGTGTAGGTGAGGGGATTCAAGCCAAGCGTCGCGGTATTGCGGTTATGTTAGATCACCTAACGCCACCTTTAGCGACTACTGAGCTCTATGATGGACTACTACAACTGCGCCAGCTTATTGAAAGTGCTGAAGCCGCCTCAAATCAAGATACCAAGAAAAAAGCTATTAAAGCGCTGCGCCACAAAATTAACGTGTTGAATTTAACGGATGAGCTTGTCGCCAGTATGGATGAAGAATTACAAGTACGTGGCATTGGTTTTGGCGAAGTTGATGATGACTTTTTACTACACGAAGTTGGGCATTACCTTACCAAACTGCAAGAAGACTTTATGCCGTTAGGTTTGCATGTTTACGGTAAAGATTGGCAGCAAGATGCAATTGCTACCATGATGATATCAATAGAAAAAGGCGAGTTAGATTTAAGTGACAGTCAACGTAATGAAATCAAACGAAATCTGATTAAATCACCAAAGAGTGAAATGTCAGCTTTTATCAATGCATTAAATGGTGGTTTTGTTGCACCAGGTAAAGGTAATGACCCGATAAGAACACCTGATGCACTCCCAACAGGACGTAACTTTTATGCCCTTGATGGCAGCTTGATACCGTCTCAACTTGGTTTTAGTACCGGGCAACAATTAGCAAGTAAAGCGCGACAAGAAACCCCTATTATCGATAAAAATCACAAAGAAGCTGTTATTTTATGGGCATCAGATGCAGTACGTGATGAAGGCGCCATGATTGCCTTTGGTATGGATATGATGGGCGTAAAACCTGTGTGGAATCGTCGCGGAATTTTGAAATCTTTACAACTTGTTCCACTCGATGATACGCGGGATGAACGTCGTGATATTGTTTTTACCACCTCAGGTTTATTCAGAGATTTATATGCTCAGCAATTAGCTTGGCTTGATCGTTCAGTGCTTCTGGCACTTGCCGCGAGTAAAAAGGTTATTGAACGTGATCATCCTGCATTAATCAGTGCATTACGCGCAGCATTGCAACCCGTTGAGCATATGCTTGAGCAGCAAAAACATGACTTTAATGAAAGCCTAAGCAGTAATATGGTTGCTAGTAATTGGCTACGTGAAGCGCAAGCATTATTACGGGAAAATAGAAATATTAGCCCCGAGTTATTGGGTCGTCAGGCAAGTTATCGTATTTTTGGAACTGCACCTGGCGCTTATGGCGCAGGTATTAACCGTTTAGCTGAACGCTCTGGTGCTTGGCAAGAGCGCAAGCAATTAGGTGAAGCGTATATTAAACGTATGAGTCATGCCTATGGAGTGCCTAGCGCTACTGGTGAAATGGGCAGCAATGTTCAGGCATTATTTCGCCAACAGTTAGCGCATGTTAATAGCACCTATTTAGGTCGAGCCAGTAACCTGTATGGTTTAATTGATAATAACGATGCTTACGATTATCTTGGTGGTTTAAATCTGGCAATAGAAACGATTGCTGGAGAGCAGCCGGAGAGTTTTGTTATTTCTCACGCCAACACCAAGCAACTGTCAATAGAACCGCTGCAAACCGCTTTATTATCAGAACTACGTGGGCGCTTTCTTAATCGACAATGGATTCAACCGTTAATGAAACAAGGCTATGCTGGCGCAAGAACCATGGGCAGTGAATTCATTGAAAATCTGTGGGGATGGCAAGCCACTAGCCCTGAGATTATTCGTTCGTGGGTATGGCAAGATTTAAAAGCCATTTATATTGATGATAGCTTAGAGATAGGTTTGGATGAGTTTTTGCAGCAGAAGCATAATGTACATGTGCAAAGCAATATTTTAGCGGTAATGCTGGTTGCCATCGAAAAAGGTTTTTGGCAGGCGGATCAGCAAACCCGAACAGAACTTGCAGAAAAATTTGCTAAGAATATTGTTGAAAATGGTATTCCAGGTAGTGGTCATACTCATGCTAATCATCCTATTTATGACTTTATCAAACCACTGTTGTCCGCACAATTAAATGCTCAGTTGTCAGAGGTGTTAGCCGCGGCGAACCATACCCCAGCAGGTGATGTTGGCTCTGGCGTACAGCATATTCAAGAAATAAGTACTGAGATTATGCAGCAAAATGATAATGCTTTGAAAGCAGTTTCATCTAGAGAAATACCTGACAAAGCATTTGAAGAAACACCTAGCAAAATATCGGATGAAACCTCTATGGAAAAAGACTATTTATTTCTAGGGTTAATTTTTGCCATCGTACTATTAATATTAGCGGGATATCTTCGTTCTCGTCGTCAGTTAGCTAAGTTGGAGAACTAATATGTTGTATGGATTTTCATTAGAATTGATGCATTTAATTACCTCATGGTTATTACAACCTGTTGTTTGGGGACTACTCTTTTTTACGGCGTTAGCAATTTATGAATTAGGTATTGCTGCAGGTGAACGCTTTTCTGTCATTCCTGCGCTAGTTGCAGCGAAGCAAAGGCGACAGTTAATTGAACAGGGCAAAAAACGTATAGAACGAGCCGATTTTATTACCCGTATTGCGCCAATGTTAGGCTTGATGGGAACATTAATTCCTTTAGGGCCAGGGCTATCTGCGTTAGGAACGGGAGACATTAGCATATTAACAACAGCGATGACGGTGGCCTTTGATACCACCATTATTGGTTTGCTAGCGGGAGTTATTGGTTTTATTTTGGGACGCATGCGTAGGCGTTGGTACGATAATGCGATG
Organism: uncultured Colwellia sp.; assembly: GCA_913058405.1. GTDB lineage: Bacteria > Pseudomonadota > Gammaproteobacteria > Enterobacterales > Alteromonadaceae > Colwellia. The sequence goes on from CAJXRC010000047.1 coordinate 3,047, forward strand.
CAGCGTTTAGATGATGAGGCCCTAGAGCTATTACTCGTTACAGAGCACGAGTCAAAGAGTCAAAACATTTTAGCAAAGAGTGCTTAGGTTTATGTTCATGAGTCATAAAAGTAGTATGAAAAGTGCTATAAAAAGGTAATGAATAGGGTGATGAGATGAGTAACGCATGGCGCAGTAGCCAGTTTGATAGTCAAGAGCAAGAGCCTTTAGGTCCGCTGGCAAACTTAATTGATATTATGCTCGTATTTTCCTGCGGCTTGATTGCGGCACTTGTTGCGTTGAGTCCTGATTTAGAACAACACTTTCAAGTAAGTCAGCAGTCTGTAGTAAATACAGAGTCTTTAGCCAGTAAAGCACCACCGGCAAAAATTCAGCCGGTAGATTCTGTTGGTAAAGAGCTAACGTCAACGCCAGAAGCGTTGAAAAATAAACTGCAGAGCCAAGAAGGTTATCAGTCTATGGGGCAAGTGTATCGCGACCCTGAAACCGGTAAGTTAATATTGATTAGTAATGACTAATTACTCATCAATGAGTGACTCGAGAAAGTTTTAGACGAAAGACATAGATAAATAAATAGCCATCACATCAGGTTAAATAAAAATGAGTAATAACATGAGCAATATAGAAATAGACGTCGTTAAAAAAGAGTGCGATAACAGAAGTGAAAGTAAGGAAAATAACGAAGTTCAAACTCAAGATGAAAATGCGAAGATAAAAGAACAGAAGCACATTGAACGACAAAAAAAGATTAAAGCGAGTGTTGATCAACGCATTGCGCAAGCCACAGAAGAACGTGGTGTATTGGTTGTAATAACAGGAAATGGCAAAGGTAAAAGTACTTCTGGTTTTGGTACGGTATTACGTGCTATTGGTCATGGACAAAAAGCAGGTGTGGTGCAATTTATTAAAGGCACTAAGTGGGAATGTGGCGAAATGAATATTTTAAAGCAATTTGATGTTCAGCACTATGTTATGGGGACAGGCTTTACTTGGGAAACACAAAATACTGAAACGGATACTATTGCCGCCAAAGTTGCGTGGCAAAAAAGTAAAGAAATGTTGAAAGATGAAAGCCTTGATATCGTGTTACTGGACGAAATGACCTACATGGTAAAGTACGGTTATATTGAATTAGATGATATTATCGATGCGCTAAATAATCGACCTAAAATGCAGCATGTATTAATTACTGGACGTGCCTGTCACCGTCGACTGGTAGAGCTGGCGGATACTGTTTCTGAAGTACAACCAATAAAGCATGCATTTAAAGCAGGGGTAAAGGCGCAAAAGGGCCTTGATTGGTAATCATCATCGATAAGATATAATAAGTTGCCTGTTTTGTATTACCGATTTTTATGTTTAGATGAACAAATATTCGTATCTGTACCGATTTGCACAACTATTTGCTCATTTGCTTCAAGAAAAAGTAGCTCATTTAATGAAGCAAATTGGTACTAATTAAATTTATTGTAATTTTTAATCAAATAGTAGAATGAGTTATGACATTAGAGTTGTGGTTATCGTTAGTTGTTATCTGTGTATTAGGAGCTTTATCACCCGGTCCTTCATTGGCATTAGTTGTGCGTAATACTATGTTGGGCGGCCATAAACCAGGATTAGCTACCGCCATTAGTCATGGTTTTGGTGTCGGTTTGTATGCAGCTATTGCGGTAACGGGGATTGGCCTTGTGATTGTGCAGTCACCGCTATTTTTTCAAATTATTCAGTATACAGGTGCAGCTTTCTTACTGTATCTAGCGTTCAACGCGTTAAAAAGCAATGGCAGTAATATTGACCTTGATGTTGTGAAAGGTCAAAACGATAAACAGATAAATGGCTGGCGAGATGGATTTTTATTGGCTTTTTTAAACCCTAAATTAGCGATATTCTTTTTAGCTTTATTCAGCCAATTTGTTGATGTTAATGCCAGTCTAACCCATAAATTGATTATGATTTTTACTGTCGGTGGGCTCGATACATTATGGTACTGCCTTGTAGTCTTTAGCTTAACAAGAGGACCCGTATTGGAAAAATTGAAAGCGAATAGTCATATTATTGATAAAATTACTGGTGTAGTTTTACTATTGCTTGCGGTACGTGTAGTCATCAATTAGCAATATCGAATCATAGTGATTACTCGCTTTGGTGTTAGCGATTAAGTGCGGCGTCAAAATTAGGTAGCGCAATAACCTCACCAGCAATCAAATTATTGATTCCGACTTCGCCAATCCGAACTCTAACCAGTCTTAATGTGGCAAAGCCCACAGCAGCCGTCATTTTTCTTATCTGACGATTTTTTCCTTCACAGAGAGTTATAGAGATCCAGCTAGTCGGGCCATGTTTTGGATCGCGGATTTTACGACCACGTGCCGGGAGTTGAGGTTCACCGTCTAACTTGAATGCTTTACAAGGCATAGTTAGGTATTTAGTGCCATTGATACCAATCACAACACCATTTTGCAGCTGTGATATTGCATCTATCGTGATCTCTCCATCAACTTGTACGTAGTATTCTTTTTCTATACTTTTATCTCTGACTTTGTAGCTCATCATCCCGTCAGTTGTCAGTAATAATAAGCCTTCAGAGTCGTGATCTAAGCGCCCAATTGCCATTGTTTTGTCAGGAAAGTTAAATAGTTCGCCAAGTAGATGTTTCTTCTTGCGTGCTTCGGGTACAAACTGACTTAAAAAACCATATGGCTTGAATATTTTGAAGTGCTGGTGATTTTCAGTAGGCTCAGTGAGTTCTGTTGAACTGCTTTGGTTGGTGGCTGGCATTAACATGGTCTTGATCGTAAAGTCTCAGTGGTATCGCATTATACGGTTAGTCTGGGGTAGATGCACTGGCTCTGCTAAGTGTTATAGAAATGAACTTAAAAGCTACTAACAGATAAATGCTAGCGGCTTTTTTATTGTTCAATTTCTCTCAAATTCGTTTAATCACAACAGAGTTAATTACAGACCATTATGATATTGCACATTGGTTGAATCTGGCACTAGAGAGTTTAACGCATTTTGTGCCTCTGTTTGCTCGCTTGATAGTGTATTTGAGTAACCAACCGATTCGCCATTGTCACTGTTAAGTAATTGTTCAAATTGTTTAATAAGCACTGTTTTATCAGGTGACTCTTTATCACCTGCGCCAATATTAGTTAAATCAATCATGAAACCATCAAATAACTGCGTTAAGTCTTGGATAATCTCGGTATTTAAAAATTGATCTTTATTATAAATACTTGGGTAGCCGGCTTTTTGTTTATCAATAGCGAAAGAAACCCCTTTAAGGTTAGTAATGCTCGTTGATTTGTCGCACGACAACATACAACCATTATCAATACGTGGCTTTTCACAACCAACACTTTGCTGGAAGAAACATTGTCTGCTGGTCATTAATAAAATAGGATGATAAACACTGTAGAGCATTTTGAAGTTTTCAGGACGCGCGATAGTTTTCATTTGCTGGCGGTTTATTTCGTTTGAAATAAAAGCACCGCTACAGTTAAAGCTTTCTTTCATCGCTAATAATGCGTATGAATTAGTGGTATTTAAGAAAGGACCTGCAATCCACTCGATACCTAATTCAAAGGCCCTGTTGGCGATACCCGTGTTATTAGTCACGATTAATTTAGGTTTTACTTGTTCCAGAATATTTACCGCAACATCGTAGTCTTTACCAATTAATACTGAGGGGAACCATGGAATAAGGCGAGGGTTTTCTTGGAAAAAGCTAACGTATTTAGTACAGCCACGTTTATAGGCATCAGGCAGTTTGAAATAAATATCGGCATCAGTTACATCGCTAAGGTTAATATCACTTTCATCACATATTAACAGCGATAACTTTGCTCCCTCTGCTTTTTTAGCATGGCGCACTAGCTTGGGTAGTTCTACTTCAGGTAATACTGATTTACCGTCATTGAGTAAAGCGGCAATTTTATTTTTAAGCGCCGTAAGCTCTTTAAAAGGAATGCTAACACTGTTCGAAATATCATCAGTACTTAGCTCAGTTAAGCTAAATTCCGAGTTGTTAAAGCTTTTAAAGCGCTTCTCAATAGCACTATGATCAATACAGTTTTTATCACTCGCAACTAGAGTGCGTTCAGATTGCAGAACATGCACTTGTTCTTCTACCTTCGTTTCGCTGAGTCCTTGGATTACTTTCTGGTTATGTGCTTCTTTAATATTGATAGTTACGGTTAACGGTTCGCCTACTTCACCTGAAAACACTAATGAGAGCTTACGCTTATCAATACTTAGGTATTTTATTTTATCAAATACATCGGCGTGAATTTCTTTTTTTTCATCATTTAAGTTTTGTTCAACATCTTGGATTTGTACAACAGAAATAGCATTGCTTTTATCAATGGCGTGGTATTTAGAGTTATCACGCGGGTTTTCAATAAACATGGATTGGTTCAAATCACCACGTAAAAAAGCATTAGAAAAATCACGGTTGAATACTTTGTAAAGTCGTTCGCCGTCCTCAAGTAATTCACCTGTTTCTACAAATCCGTCTATTTGTTTACGAAAGCTCTCAATAACGGTATGCACATAACTTGCACCTTTAATGCGTCCTTCAACTTTAAACGAGTGAACACCTGCATCGATTAGGGCTGGTAAATCAAAAAAGGCTGAGTTGTCTTTAATGTTTAAGGGAAATTTATTACCTGATTCGGTCGGTTTATATTCTTCACGACACGCTTGACTACAACGGCCTCTATTACCAGAGTTACCAACACTTGCTGAGGTGGAATAACATAAACCCGAGAAGGCGACACATAATGAGCCGTGAACAAATACTTCAGTAAGTACTTCTTCTTCAAGTGATACGGCAGTAATCGCGCTTATTTCTTTTAAATTTAATTCACGAGACAAATTAACACGCGAAGCTCCCAGTTTTTTCAAAAAGGGAATTTGACCAATATTATGGGTTGTTAATTGCGTTGAGGCATGAATATCTAGGGTAGGGAAGTGCTTATTCAATATATAAAGCATGCCCAAATCTTGCACAATGACACCATCGAGCGTGGTGTTCGCCAATTTACTTAATAATTTAGCAAGGGTTTTAAATTCTCGCTCTAGAATAATAATATTCAGCGTTAAGAATATTTGGCATTCATACTCATGTGCAAGTCTAATAATTCCAACGAGTTCATCAAAAGAAATATTAGCAGCTCTATTTCGAGCATTAAAGGTATCTAAACCGCAGTAAACCGCATCTGCGCCAGCAATAATGGCGGCTTTGATGGCGTCGATATCACCACCGGGGGCTAATAATTCTATTTTAGGACTCATTTTACAACTTTAGCCAATTAAACGGCGGTTAAATTTCAAAGGGGGGATTTTACTGGTAAAATGAGGCAATGAATACCGTTTAAGTCGCTTATTTATTGTGATTATTATTAACATTAAAAATTACTGTACTGGAATACCCTATTAATGAATGACACTTTTCATGAAAAAAGTAATAAAAACACTAATGACACGAGTACGTTACCTATTATTTATTCGTTAAGAAATTGTCCTTATGCTATGCGGGCAAGGATCGCTATTTTTAAATCTAAGCAGGCGGTATTACTACGAGATTTGGTGTTAAGTAATAAACCAGCAGAAATGATAGCCGTTTCACCGAAAGGCACAGTGCCTGTATTGGTGTTAGCTAATGGCACGGTAATCGAAGAAAGTTTAGAGGTGATGTTATGGGCATTACAACAAACGGACCCAGATGATCTGCTTCATGGTCATAAAGAAGGAGCATTAGCTGCAATGCTTTCGCTTATTCATGAATTCGATAATGACTTTAAAACAAGTTTAGAAGCTTACAAGTGCGCTAAGCGTTATCAAGAAGATAATGTTGCCCAGTGCCGAGTCGTTTGTCAGCAGTACATTGAACAATTAGAACAACGCTTAACTGAGCATACATTCTTAATGTCAGATAGAGAAAGTTTGGCGGATATTGCGCTAGTACCTTTTATTCGACAGTTTGCTCGCGTTGAGCGTCAATGGTATCTGCAATCACCTTATCCAATGGTAAGGCGATGGTTAAATAGCTATTTGCAAAGTCCTGTTTTTACTAAAGTGATGGCGAAGCATCCTTTGTGGTTAGATAACCAGCAAGATGTGTTATTTGGTGCTAACTAATGATAGGTCTAACGAGATATAGCAGTCTCTGCTTCGTTTAGTTCAGCTTAATAACTCACTGACAATTCGCTTTAATAAAAAAGTCTCACGTTCTATTGATAGGCCTTTCTTGTCACTTTTAGCGATGGTTTCTTCGTTATGGCTAATGGCCTGATGGATATTCATCCAGACGGGGTGCATACCATTACTTAATTCATGGGCTTCAAGTTCTGGCTCAAGTAACTCATCATCAATAGTGCAGGTATAACAATAAGATTGCATATGAACAATATCAAAACCTTCTTTATGCCATGGCCTGAATTCTTCGTAAAGACCAAACGCCTCTACATCTTTAACACTATGCGCACCCGTTTCTTCTTTTAATTCACGGATAAGACCATCAATATTACTCTCACCCTCATCTATACCACCACCAGGTAAACTGTAGTCGTGATATCGCTTGGTATATAGCAGTAAAATATTGTCACCTTTAAGCACAACCGCTCTAGTCGCATTTCGGGTGAAACGTTTGGCAGAAAGGTCGTTGATATCAGGGTGAATAGTTGATTTGAGTAAACGCATAATAGGGCAGTGTATCAGGTAGTGATTAATATTTATTGTTGTTAGATGGGGGCTTGCACTAGGCATATCAAGTTATCGAGATTAACAAACTAAATGGGTAGTGATTAATGCTAGCAGTGGATAGGTTGAAGTCGCGTTAACTATGGTTAGCGCGACAGTTTTGTCACCTAGCTTATCTTCAAACAAAGTTATAGTGTTTCAACTTCATCATGAAAGATATCTTCAATCGTTAAATTAAATAGTCTTGCTGCTTTAAACGCTAAAGGTAAACTTGGATCAAACTTACCTTTTTCAATGGCATTAATTGTTTGCCTCGATACCTCTAAGGCTTCAGCTAGTTGTGCTTGAGTCCAGTCTCGTTCAGCGCGTAGTACTTTTAAACGATTTTTCATCGGTACTTCCTATGACCAGCTATCATTGCAGTTAAATAGGTAAGGCACATAACAATAATTAAATGAGATATTTCAGGCTCAAAGCCAATCAGTTTAATATCTTCTAACAACTCATAACTTAGACCTAATACTAATCCAACACCTAAAGTAAAAGCCATTGCATCAAAAAGTATTTTTTGCTGCATTTCATCTAAACCACGTAAATACTCTCTATTAGCAACCAACATTCGAAAGCCAACAGCTAAATTAATTAGCAAGGTAATAATGGTTAAGCTTGTATTGAAATCCCAAATAAATCTTGGCGCAAAAGCGGCGATGGCCATAGTAATAACCCAAACAGTGGTCCAATTTCTTAATGTTTTGGTATTAGCATTATTTTTTGTTTGGTAATTGTTATGTTCACAATCTTGCTTTGTCATAAGTCAGCTCTCATTGATTTTTTGTAAAGTCTATTTGACTTTATTGTAGGTTTTTTGCTTGGTAAGTCAAGTGTGCTTTACATAAAGAATGGTCTTCTATACTTTTTTAGGTGTTTTTACTTGCATAGCGGTAACTTTAATTAGCTAATTAAAGTTAAAGTTGGGTATAATTCGATTGGTTTTGCGTTGTATTTAGCATATTAATATTTTGATTCGTATGCGAAAGTACGACATTTATATCATTTTCACTTATCCGTTATTTTGAAATAACCCCTTGAGGATCTTCCCTTGAATAAATATTTAATCTCTCCTTTATTGCTAAGCCTTTTTCTTCAAGGTTGTGGTGGTGGTTCATCCTCATCACCTGAAGCGCCAGTAGATCCCGTTGAATACACATTCTCATTAACTGCACAAGTGACTAACGATTGTGGTGTGGCAAGTGCCTTTAGTGACGTGGAACTTTTACTCCAAGATGAGTCTTGGCAAACACTTAATACCTATAAAGCAGATGACAGTGGTGTGATTAGCTTTGTTACCACCAGTGAGTTTATAAATTACACGCTAGTGGCGAAAGATCAGCAAGGTAGTGAAGCACAAGGCTTGAATGTGGTAAGTTATTATCAAGCAAGCAGTGCCACGCCGTCGCACTATCAAGCGCAGTTCGATGAGTTAGTCGATAACACTAGCTGTGAGTGTGTAACGCAGAACCTTGAACTCTCTCATCGTCCTTTTGTTACACAAACTGAAGTCACTAGTTCATTACCTTTCGATAATTGGAAAGAAGTTGATGACAGTACAACTTTATTTGAAAGTGTGAAGGTGTGTCGTGCTGCAGAGGGGGAATGGCCATTACATTCTTTCTCAGTGAAGGGCACTGATGCAAATCAAAAAGCGATCGCTGCTGCCGATTTTTCAAATGACTTTTCTGAAAATGTAGCGGGAATCTGGACTTTATCGGCTTTTCAAGTAGCGGATGCGATAGACTTAGCCATGCCACATCAGGATTTTAATACTAATCAGTTGATTAAAGGTATTTCGCATTTCCCTATCGCAGTCACTAAAGATGATGATAGTGTCTTGGTTTTTAGTACTCATGATTATATCAGTGAAGCTTTTTATCAATCTCAAGCGAGTGTAACCTTTGATGAAAGCAGTTCTATCTTTGGTAGTTCAATTATTAAGACCCATCAGCAATTGATTTCAACCACTGCAACAGACTCGTTTGTAGTGAAAGCAAATGAGCAAAAACCACCAATTGATGATAGAAATTTTTCGGAAATAAAAGAAGATGGTAATTACGATTACTCGGCAGTATCAGGATACCCTGTGGCAGTGATTAGTTTTACCTTTACCACTTTTGACCCTGCAACTAAATTGTTAATGCCTGCTAAATGGACATTCTACGGACCAGAGCAAGGCATGTTGGCAATCAGTGCTGACCTGACAGGTTATACAGACATTATTAATATTGATACCGATAAAAAATCTACTGATATCCACTTAATAAAAAGTTTGATGACAAATAACTATCAAGACTACATAAAGTATTATCAAGCGGGCAATACGGTTGAGAATGCTTTAGATGCTAGCAATGATTTTGTTAAAAAACTTAATGAAGTTGAAATTAGCATTAAGCTGAAATAGTTTAATTATTTCTACATAAAAAAAGCCTGCAATTGCAGGCTTTTTTATGACTAATGATAAGGTTCTATAAATATAACTTGAGGTTAAAATTTATAATCTAGAGTTAGCGTATAACCACGTTCTGAGCCTGGATATTCACTGGCTGTTTGGTAGTCGTTATCTGCTAAGTTTGTTACTTTCGCTAATAAACTTACTTGGCTATTTAGTCGGTAATTTAAACCAACATCAAGTACAGTAAATGATTCTAATGTTTTTACTGGATCGTTAGAGCCATCGTATCGACTGCCTTGATAATTTACATCAAAGGTGAAATCAAACTGTTCGAGAGAGTAGACAAAGTTATAATTAGCAGAAAAATTTGGTCGTCTAGCTAATTGATGATCTGTCGTTTTATCTTCAGCATCAATATGACTCAATGTTAATGTATTATTGGTGTTGTAAATATCAGCAGTAAAAGTTGCTTCTGCACCTAATATTTTAGCTTTTGCAACATTTGAAGGCTTATAAGCACCAGATGCCGTAGGAGCCCACTCTATTAAGTTATCAATATCTGATTGGTAAATAGATATCTCAGCAGAAAGAGTTTCATTTTGAAAGCGCGCTAAAAACTCAGAGGTATCAGCAGTTTCTGATATTAAATCAGGATTGCCTTGCCAAGGGTAGTATAAGTCGTTGAAACTAGGTGCTTTGAAAGCAGTGCCGTGGCTTAGTGAAAAGAGGAGTTGATCATTAACTTGGTAACCAGCAGCAACTTGATATGTTGTCTCGCTATCAATGTCGCCTACTTTATCATAACGAACCGAAGCTTCTAATTTTACTTGCTCAATATCATGACGACCTGTCACAAAAAATGCACTCGCATTTCTATCAGTTTCATCATATTCTTTATTACTATCAATACTTTCTGTATACCATTCAAATCCAGCTGTGACTTCTGATGAATCAGCTAATGGCAATTGAGCTAAAGCAGTAATTTGCTCACGATTTGTCGTAAATAAGCTATTTTTATTACTAGCGCTATTTTGATTGTTGTATTTGCTGTAGTTATCTTCAGTACTATCTTCTGAGGTACTTAAGCCTAGTTGCAAATATACCTGTTCCAGCTGAAGATGGTTTCTTAATAAAAAGTGGTAGTTTTCGTATGTGGTTTCGTCACCACCGTATTTGGTATTAGCATCAATTTCAGTAGTGCCTTGGTCATACTGTGTATTTAACTCAAGTGCATAGGCTTGGGTAAACTGACTTGTACCAGAAAGCGCTATTGATTGGCGGTCATAACCATCTTCATCGTTTTGGTCTACGGTATATTTGCTACTACCATCAGGAACGACTACATCAAAACCATCAGATTGTTCTGCTGTTGCGCTCAATGTATAACTATTTTTTGCATTGCCAAAGCCTATTGCACCATAACCTTGGTATAAGCTATCACTGCCAACTTTAATACCTGCTTGGCCTTCACCGGCGCTTAAATCACGGGTGAATATTTGGATAACACCACCAATGGCATCAGAACCCCACAACGCTGCTCTAGGTCCTTTAATGACTTCTACACGTTCTACTAATTGAACGGGGATATTAGCAATGCTTTTTGAGCCAAGTGTCGCTGATCCAACACGCACGCCATCCACTAAAATTAAAACATGGTCTGAATTAGTACCACGTACAAAGGCAGAGGTTTTATGGGCAGAAGTACCTTGTGTATTGATAGATATACCGGCAACTCGTCCAAGTAAATCACTGATAGACAAAGGTTGAATCTGTTCTATATTTTCACGCGTGAAGATATTCACTGAAGCTAGAGTATCAAACTTATCTTGAATACTGCGATTAGCTGTTATGACAATTGTTTCGTCCGCTTTATTAATTCTTGCTTTGCTAGTTTCTTCCGCAAAAGAAAGTGATGAATAAAGTAGGCTGCTAATACTTAGTGCTATTAATGTTTTTTTCATGTTTTCCTCAGTTATAAGCACCCACCGTGCTTACAATGATAAATTAAATTTTAGGCCGGTCTCCGGACTTGAGTTATCAATATACCCAAGCTACTTTAAGATGTGTGCTTCAGCGCGCCTCAGCAATTCATGATCAAGGCGTTTCTAATTCCAGCTGAAATCTATATCTTCATGTAGTTTGGGTATAGCTGCCAACTCACACCGTTGCGGGGGCAGTATTGGTGTAACCAATTTCCCGTTTCACCTTTAGCTATTACTGAAGTTATTCTCTTACTCACATGTAAAGCTAATAGGCACCTAAAATATTTCTTAGTGACTAGCGAATAGGCTAGCTATGCTTTTGTTGCAAAAATGACCTTGTTTGGTCTATTTCTGCACACAAATCTTTTAATGCCGTCAAGCTACGAAGTGTCATTCGGTGCATTGCATCGGCATTGGGTTGTAATATTTGATTATTGGCAACGGCTGGTATTATTGACCAGTCTTCCCAGTTAAAGGCTTCACGTTCTTTTTGATTTACTGATAACGGCTGAATAATAAGTTCCACTGACGCGGGGAGTACTTGCTCGATACTAATTTGTGGATATGGGGTGAGCACCTGCTTAAATGGATTTTTTACTTTACATATATTTAAGAATTGTTGAGGCCAACTTCCTTTGGCAACTGTTGTTAAAGGTCTAGACCAAAGCTCATAAAAACCGGTAATTTCTGTTTTGTCTTGATATTGCTGCTTTATTTTCACTAAAGCTTGCTCAAATTTTGTCGCTACTTTCTCACCTTGCGCGGTGTGACCTGTAATTTTTGCGAAGCGACGTACTTCACTAGCGATGTCTTCAAATGAATGAGGCTGAGAGTAAATGATGTTGAAACCAAGTTGCTCTAATCGTGCTAAATCATCACTTGGGTTACCACTTTTCCACGCGATAATTAAGTCAGGCTGTAATTCAATAACTCGTTCAAGTTGTAAGCGAACATAATTACCAATGCGCGGTATTTTTTTTGCTTGTTCAGGATAGTCAGCAAATGATGTTGTACCAATAATTTGCTCACCGGCGCCAACATCATAAAGCATTTCAACTATATGCGGGGCAAGGGCGATAATTGTTGGTTTACTTTTATCGCTAGCTAATTCTTTATTCAGCTCAGCATAGCTTGTGCTGGATAATACTAATAACGTAAAAAGTAGAGAGATTAATTTCATTAGGTCGTTTCTATATAGTCAGCAATTATTAAGCTAACTCATAAAACGTTAGCTCTTAGTTAATTCAAAAGTGAACAGTCGTTACCAATCAATACCTTTTTGTGCTTTTATACCGTTATCAAAAGCATGTTTTATTGATTGTACTTCGCTCACAGTATCGGCAAGCTCAATAATGGCGCGATGACAAGCACGGCCAGTAATAATGACATGCTGATGTTTAGGGCGGTTATTTAACGCTTCAATAACTTCATCTAAGTCGAGGTATTTATACGACAGCATGTAGGTCATCTCATCGAGTAAAACCACATCAAGATCTGTATCGTTGAGTAACTCTTTGCATTTGAGCCATACCTGCTTTGCTGCCGCTATGTCTTTTTCTTTGTCTTGAGTATTCCAGGTAAAACCTGTTCCCATAACACTGAATTTTACCCCTGCATTTTCAAGTAATTGTCGCTCTCCACAAGCCCAAGTACCTTTAATAAATTGTGCTACTGCAGCATTAAGACCGTGGCCAACGGCTCGGGCAACGGTACCAAAACCAGAGGTGCTTTTTCCTTTACCATTGCCCGTAATTACAATCAGTAAACCACGCTCATCGGTTGCGCTATCAATACGGGAGTCAACTTTCTCTTTCAACTTTTGCATTCTTTGTTTGTGGTTATCAGTCATTTTGCTGTCAGTTGTCTTTTTATCAGTCATAGGGTTATCCCTGCTGTTTTGGTTTATTAAACATCAATTTATTATGTGTTCGCCCTAGAGCGATACATGATAAATAAGAAAAATATACTACCTAATGCTGAAGTAATAATGCCAATTGGGATCTCTGCATGCGGTAGTGATGATCGGGCAATAACATCAACCCAAATAAGAAATATAGCGCCAATTAGCGCACTGCCAATAATTAATTTAAGGGTAGTGACTCCAATGAGTTGTCTCACAATGTGAGGGATCATCAGGCCAACAAAACCAATACCGCCACAATAGGCGACTATGGTTGCAGTCAGTGCGGCACAAATGCCTAACATCAGTAAACGTAACTTATCAACATCGACACCTAAGCTGGCAGCACTTTCATCGCCCAATAAAAGCGCGTCAATTTGTCGGTGCAGTGCTAATACTGTGATAATTGCAATGACTAGGATACTGGCAATGACGTAAAAATTACTCATTTCTACTCTCGCTAAGCTACCCATAAGCCAAAAAATAACGCGGTTGGTGGCAAAAGGTTCACCAAAATAGAGAATAAACTGGGTTATTGAGGCGAGCATAAATGATACTGCTACACCTGCGAGCAGTAGCTGCTCCATGCGTTGGAGTACCTTAGCAATGAATACTACTATAATGACCGAAAATAGTGCTCCGAGAAATGCTGCTAGCGGTAGCGCAATGGTTAAGTTATCTGCCAAGGAAATGTTTGCAATTGTTGCGCCCAACCCAGCACCAGAAACAATGCCAAACAGATAAGGATCTGCGAGTGGGTTACGTGTAGTGTTCTGTAAAATAGCCCCTGCTATGGCTAAGCCCATCCCAGCAACTAAGGCAACTAGTACTCTTGGAATACGAACTTGCCAAATAACAATGTCCGCTATTTGATTTTGACAAGATCCCACTAAGCAAGAAATCAATTGAGAAGAGTCTATATCCGCTGGGCCAAAGGTTATCGCTGCGAGTACCGATAGAATGACGAGTATCGCCAGTGCGAATAAACGTGTTGAAACTTTATTCACTTAAGGGCTCTGGGCTAGTACTGTTTTGAATGCGATTATCTTGTAGATAAAAAGAGACTTGAGTTGCGCCAGTAATAGCATCGATATTTTGCTGACAAGGTAGGCCAAAAATATTACTTAATTGCTCAGGTGCTAATACTTCTTGCGGACTGCCATCACAAATCAATTGACCTTTATCCAATAGCAGTAATCGCTGGCAGTATAAGCTGGCTAAATTGAGATCATGAACCGTCATGATTACGGTAATATTAAGCTTATTTACTAACTGTAATACTTGATGTTGGTAATAAACATCAAGATGATTGGTTGGCTCATCAAGAATTAATATCTGGCTTGCTTGAACTAGTGCTCTAGCAATTAATACCCGTTGTTGTTCACCACCGGAAAGTTGATTGAAGAGACTTTCTAGGGCATGGCTTAACCCTACTTTACTTAACGCTAATTCAATTTGAGATTTATCATAATCACTATCGAGAGAAAACAAACTTTTATGCGGAAGTAGACCCATTTTCATAACATCTTGTACAGATAAAGCAAAGATAGAGTCATTTTTTTGCATAACTAATGCAAAGTGCTGAGCAATTTCTCTCGAACTGAATTGTGTTATAGGACGGTTTTTTAGCTGAACACTACCGCTAGTATTTATGCTGGAAAGAATATTAGCTTGGTTAATTATACAGCGTAAGAGACTTGTTTTACCTGCACCATTAGGACCAATAATACCGATCACTTCACCTTTGCTGACAGTAAAGTTAATGTCTTGCAAGATCGTTTTATTTAGAACTTTCCAGTTAAGCCCAGAAATATTTAGCAGAGTAGACATAATTAGACTCGTGTTTTCCCGCACGGTAGTAAGTATAGTTTTTTTAGTTAGCTATCTGACTTTGTTCTAATATCACTATGAAAAAAGAATATCAGTTCATTTACAGTTGCGGGTACAGCGATGGATTTACACCATCTTCGTTAACACAAGAAAACCTTTGAGAACGAATTCTATCTTGATTCATAATTATTAGCAAACTTTAGATGTATAGATGGCTATTAGTTCAGTTATTTACCTTGGCAGAATTTTACTATTTTTAACTGTATAGTGTCATAACATCAATTAATGCAAATACAAATAATTTTCACTTAAATTTTAAATAGTTAGTAACATTATTTCTTCTTAATAATTCGATAAATCCCTATTCATCTACTACGCTTTAAAGCAACTGATTTTCAGTGTTCTCAATCTGTTCTTAAAATAGTAAAGAGGTATAAAATGAAAGGTAATCCAAAAGTTATAGCAAGTCTAAATGGCTTATTACATAACGAGTTAGCTGCTATTGATCAGTATTTTATTCATTCTCGAATGTATCAAGACTGGGGACTAGATAAACTTTTTGACCAGCTTGATCATGAAATGCAAGAAGAAATAACTCACGCAGATGCTTTGATAAAGCGAATTTTATTTCTTGAAGGCATTCCTAATTTAGCCGACCGACGAGATTTAATTATTGGTGACGATGTTCCTAGTATGCTCACTAATGACTTAACACTTGAAATGGAAGTCGTCGCTGCATTAAAAGCGTCTATTACCTTGTGTGAGAGCGAAGGGGACTTTCAAAGTAGAGAGATGTTGGAAAAACTGCTGGAAGATACTGAAGAGGATCACGTTTACTGGCTCGAAAAACAACTCGGACTTATTAATAAAATAGGGCTGCAAAATTATATCCAATCTCATATGGGTCAGCATTTACCGGGTTAAGGGGTTGTCATGAAAGGTAATAAACAAGTTATTGCACTATTAAATAGTACGTTGGCAATTGAACTCATCGCGATTAATCAATATTTTTTGCATGCTCGCATGTATAAAAATTGGGGCTTAGAAAAGCTCAATAAAGCAGACTATAAGATATCCATTGAAAAAATGAAGCAAGCAGATGATCTTATTGAGCGTATTTTGTTTTTAGAAGGTCTGCCTAATTTACAAGATTTAGGGCGTTTACATATTGGTGAACATGCGACAGAGATGCTGCAATCAAATATGGATTTAGAGTATGTTTCTCGTCAGGCATTACAAACATTGATTGTAGAAAGTGAGAAAGTACAAGATTATATCAGTAGAGACTTAGCTGAAGATTTACTGGAAAATGTAGAAGAGCAAATAGATTGGATTGAATCACAACAGTATATTATTGACCATGCAGGTATCGAGAATTACTTACAGTCCATGATGAGTTAACCTTTTACTTTATTTGAGTATGCGAGGTGCAGCTTTAACGTTAGCTAATTATTTTATTCGTTGAATAGGACTTAAGCGACTTGTGGCTGCGCTTCAGCAATTTGTAATAATTTTCTGTTGAGTACACGTTTAGTACATTGACAACATTTACCACACTGCGAGCCCACATTAAGCTCTTGGGTTAGCCCTTTCATAGTTTCTACGCCATTATCAATAGCGGATTCTATCTGTGTATCGGTAACACCATGGCAAATACAAACGTACATACTAAAACTCTCGACTCAAAAAATATCACTTAATTAATGATGCATATAGTAACCTTAATGATAACAATTATCAATAAGATTGTTTTGTAGTAAAATTAATAAGTTAGTATTTTTGTGCAAAATAAAAGATAGTTTTCTGTAAACTTTATTCTCAATCAGGGGATGTTAAGAACTCACGTTTAGTGTAAGTTAGCTTCTGTATAGCTGATTTAATTCTTATTTATTGAGAAACTTTTCAAGTTTAGCTCTATAAGTGTTGGATAAAAAAAAGGAGCCGAAGCTCCTTTGTTAATCGTTATTTCTTATCGTTGTATAAGTAAATTAATTACCAAATCTTAACGCGTTTTTCTGGTGCTATATACATAGCATCACCTTCTTTAACATCAAATGCTTCATAAAATTCATTGATGTTTGAAAGTGAGCCAAGAGCACGGAACTCAGCAGGTGAATGTGGGTCAGTCGCTACACGGTTACGTGCAGACTTCTCTACAATTTTTGCACGCCAAATTTGAGCATAACCCATAAAGAAACGTTGATCGCCAGTTAAGCCATCAATGATAGGTGCTTCTTCACCGTTTAATGATGCTTTATAAGCTCTATACGCGATAGTTACACCCGATAAATCACCAATGTTTTCACCTAAAGTTAATTTACCATTTACCGCTAAGTCGTCAAAAACATGATATTCATCATACTGTTCAACTAAGGCTTTAGTACGGTTAGCAAACTCAGCTAAATCTTGCTCAGTCCACCAATTTCTAAGATTACCTTCGGCATCATATTTACTACCTTGATCATCAAAGCCATGGCCCATTTCATGTCCAATAACAGCACCAATACCGCCGTAATTAACCGCGTTATCAGCTTTCATATTAAAGAATGGTGCTTGTAATATTGCTGCAGGGAAAACAATTTCGTTCACTGTTGGGTTGTAATAAGCATTAACCGTTTGTGGTGTCATGCCCCATTCCCATTTTTGAATTGGACCGCCAAGTTTTGCAACTTCTTTATCATGAGACAAACGTGTAGAACGTAGAATGTTACCTACTAAATCGTCAGCATCGATACTCAATCCAGAGTAATCTTCCCATCTATCAGGATAACCAATTTTAGGGGTGAAAGCGGCTAGTTTAACGTGCGCAGCTTTTTTGGTATCTGCTGACATCCATTCAAGATCATCAATGCTATTGCCGTAAGATGTGCGTAGGTTTTCAACTAATTCGCTCATGCGGGCTTTAGCTTGTGGCGTAAAATGACGCGTTACATAAACTTTGCCAATGACTTCACCTAAATTGCCGTTAACGATACTCACGCCACGTTTCCATTGTGGACGTTGTTCTTGTCGACCACTTAATTGTTTAGAATAAAAGTCAAAGTTTTCATTATCAATATCTGTATTTAAGTAGCTAGCAAAGTTACTTAGGCTATGAAAATTTAAATAAGTCTTCCAATCATCTAATGATGTTTCAGCAAATATCTCACCGAAACCAGCGACAAAGTCTGGTTGGTTAATGATAATATCTTTTTGAGAGGCAACACCTTGTGCAGCCAAGTAGGCCGACCAATCAAATGCATCTGTTAATTCATTTAACTTATTAACAGCAAACTTATTGTAGCGCTTCTCACTGTCTCGACTTTGCACTTGGCTCCAATGAAAGTTAGCTAACTTGGTTTCTAATGCCATGATAGTTTTAGCCGCTTCTTTACCATTATCAAGGCCTGCTAGTTTATACATGTTTTCAATGTGGGCAGTATAACCAGCACGTAAAGCGATAAAACGTTCTGTGTCATTAAAGTAATAGTCTTTATCAGGAAGACCTAAGCCACTTTGCCAGATGTGAGTGGCATAACTGCTAGAGTCTTTAGCATCAACGCTAATGTAAAAAGCGAGAGGACTGCCGACGCCTACCGCTTGATATTTACCGAAAAAGCTCGCTAGTTCTGATTTATTATTGAGGTTATTAATGGCATCAAAAATAGGTTGGATTGGTTTAATACCTAAACTATTACGTTTTTCTGTGTCCATATATGAGCGAAAAATATCTGCTACTTTTTGCTCATCGCTGCCTTTAGTTAAGTTTTCTTCTGCAGCAAGTTCTTCGATAATGGCTTTAACATCATCATCAGCTTTATCACGAAGATCATAAAATGAGCCAATAGCCGTTTTATCACCTGGAATTTCATGGCTTTTTAGCCAGTTGCCGTTTACATAGCGGTAGAAATTATCTTGTGGACGAACACTGGTATCTAAATTAGCTTTTTCAATACCTGAGGCGAGTGCCGTTTTTTGAGTCACTAATGGTGCATTAGTGCTATTATCCGTTTGAGTTGCACAGCTGGTCATTAGCAATAATGATGAGCAAATTGCACTAGTAATAATTGCTTTCATGAAAAGTCCTTGTTTATAAATCATAGAATGAATTTAAGTGAGCACAATACAAAGAGTATGTTAATTTTTTTAATTATTTATACCTGCTCCACTTGAAGATGCTCGTTTCAGGAAGTCTGAGCGATTCATAATCAAGGCGC
>CAJXRC010000048.1 GCA_913058405.1 uncultured Colwellia sp.
CGAGATCTAGTACGGTCTCGTGGGCTCGGAGATGTGTATAAGAGACAGGATCAAGACACCTTCGATGATGCTGAAGTAGAAGCTAATGCTCTTGATGCCGTATTAGAAAAATTAGAATTTCGCCGGATGTTTTGTGGTGAACAAGATGCTAATAACTGTTATTTAGATATTCAATCTGGCTCAGGCGGTACTGAAGCGCAAGATTGGGCCGAAATGCTAATGCGTATGTATTTGCGTTGGGGTGAGGCACACGGTTATAAAACCGAAGCAATTGAAGTCACTGATGGTGATGTTGCCGGCATAAAAGGTTGTACGATTAAGTATACTGGTGAATATGCATTTGGTTGGTTACGCACCGAAACGGGTGTGCATCGCTTAGTACGTAAATCGCCATTTGATTCATCTGGTCGTCGCCATACCTCATTTGCGTCAGCGTTTATTTACCCTGAGATTGATGACAATATTGAAATTGACATTAACCCTGCGGATTTACGTATTGATACTTTTCGCGCGTCTGGCGCGGGTGGTCAGCATGTAAACAAAACAGATTCAGCTATTCGTATTACCCACGAGCCTACAGGCGCAGTGGTTGCATGTCAGGCGGATCGTTCTCAGCATAAAAACCGTGCTACGGCGATGAAGCTTCTCAAAGCAAAATTGTATGAAATGGAAATGCAAAAACAAAACGAAGGCAAACAAGAGTTAGAAGACGGTAAATCTGATATAGGGTGGGGCAGTCAAATTCGCTCTTATGTATTAGATGATAGCCGCATTAAAGATTTACGTACGGGTGTTGAGAATCGTAATACCCAAGCTGTATTAGATGGTGATTTAGACAAGTTTCTAGAAGCCAGTTTAAAGTCTGGTTTGTAGAATTAGATTTACTAAAACCAATTAAAACTATTGAAAAATTAAAGATAACCACGAGAAATTAACATGACAGATAAAGCCAATAATACACCCGTAGCACAAGATGAAAATAAACTGATTGCTGAGCGTCGTGTAAAACTTGAAAAAATTCGCTCTAATTGTTCAGCTAATGGTTTTCCTAACGATTTTAATCGTGAGCATTTAGCCGCTGATATTCAAGCTGAACATGGTGAAAAAACCAAAGAAGAACTTGAAGAGCTACAAGTAACTTATGCTATTGCCGGTCGAGTTATGGCGAAGCGCGGACCATTTTTAGTGATACAAGACTCGTCTGGCCGTATTCAAGGTTATGCTGAAAAGACAGTGCAAAAAGAGATACGTGCTAAATGGGGTTCATTAGATATTGGTGATATTGTTGGCATTAAAGGTATTTTACATAAATCAGGTAAAGGTGATCTTTACGTGAATATGGAAGAGTACTCATTATTAACTAAGTCACTGCGTCCATTACCTGAAAAATTCCACGGTTTATCAGATCAAGAAACCAAGTACCGTCAGCGTTATGTTGATTTGATTATTAATGAAGATACTCGTAATACCTTTAAAATTCGCTCAAAAATTGTTGCGGGTATTCGTAACTTTTTAGTTCAACGTGACTTTATGGAAGTCGAAACTCCAATGTTACAAATCATACCAGGTGGCGCTACTGCTAAACCTTTTATGACGCATCATAATACTTTTGATCTTGATATGTACTTGCGTATTGCGCCAGAGCTTAACTTAAAACGTTTAGTCGTTGGTGGCTTTGATCGTGTATTTGAAATTAACCGTAGTTTCCGTAACGAAGGTATTTCAACTCGCCATAACCCAGAATTCACTATGATTGAATTCTACCAAGCTTACGCCGATTATCATGATCTGATGAATACCACCGAAGAAATGTTACGTACTATTGCACAAGATGTATTAGGTACTACCACTATTCGTAATACCGTTAAAAATTCTGAAGGTGAAGTAGTAGAAGAAAAATTCTACGACCTCGGTAAGCCGTTTGCACGCTTATCTATGGTTGATGCTATTTTACAGTACGGCAAAGATCATCGTGGCGCTGAGCAACTTGATGAAGCGGTTTTACGTGACCCTGAAAATAACTTTGACGCAATTAAAGCGATGGCTAAAGCTGTTGGCGTAAAAGAAGGCGAAGCGGCTAAAGTTTGGGGCCCAGGTAAATATATCTGTGAAATCTTTGAAGAAGTTGCTGAGCACTTATTAGACCAACCTACATTTATCACTGAATACCCATGGGAAGTTTCACCACTTGCTCGTCGTAATGACGATAACCCGTTCATAACCGACAGATTTGAATTCTTTGTTGGTGGCCGCGAATTAGCTAATGGTTTCTCTGAGCTTAACGATGCAGAAGATCAAGCCGAACGTTTCCAAAAACAAGTGACAGAAAAAGATGCCGGTGATGATGAAGCAATGCATTATGATGCTGATTATATCAATGCGTTAGAGTATGGTTTACCACCAACAGCAGGTGAAGGTATTGGTATTGACCGTTTGGTGATGTTATTTACTGATTCACCAACGATTAAAGATGTAATTTTATTCCCGCACATGCGTCCTGAAGCGGAATAACGATTATAACAACCTGTTTTGCTAGCAAAGTTTGAATGTTAAAAGTCTTAGCCCTGTGTAAAGTCTGTAAAAAGAGCTATACACAGGGCTTTTTTATTTTTTAATGTGTAACTCTATTTTTCTTTACCGTAATTGCGTAGATTAGTGGTCTTATAAATGATCGTTATTATAAAAATACTGCAATTATAAAAATAAAAACAACCTTGAGAAAATTATATATATCCGTTCCACTTGAATCATGCATCTTTAAGTGGAGCAGGTATAGAGCGTTACTCAAAGGTAAATAGCTAGCAACGATAGTTCATAAGAAGTTTGGGGAATTGAATGGGTGTTTCAAGAGGCGGCTTTAGTTCGCGTTTCGGTTTTATTATGGCGGCGGCAGGCTCTGCTGTCGGTTTGGGTAATATTTGGGGTTTTCCAACCCAAACAGCGAGCAATGGTGGTGCTGCTTTTGTTCTCGTTTATTTAGTTTTAGCCTTCTGTTTAGCCTATCCTGCTTTTATGGCAGAGCTGCTAATTGGCCGATATGGTCAGGCTAATGCTGTTAGTAGTATGCAAAAAATTGCGCGTAATACCTGGCAGAAACGTTTTGGTTTTGTTGTGGGTTTTGGCGGTATCATTTGTGCAGCACTTATATTAAGTTTTTATAGCATCATCGCAGGTTGGATGATGTCTTATGCCATAGAGCCTCTCGCAAGATTAGCTGGCTTTGCTGGCGCAGCTGACTGGCTGATAAATCACTCATTAATCCGTAATATACTCTTTACCGCGTTTTTTATGGGACTAACCATTTTTATCATTCGTCGGGGCGTTGAAGAAGGTATTGAAAAGTGGTCGAAACGTCTTATGCCTATGTTAATAGGTTTATTGATATTACTGATTATTTACGTCTTTACACTGGATGGCGCAAGAGAAGGTTTTAATGCTTATTTAAACCCTGATATTTCTCGTGTATTTGAACCCGATCTTTTAATAAGTGCCTTAGGACAAGCCTTTTTCTCTTTGTCATTAGGTACAAGTGTAATGATCATTTACGGCTCATACATAGCCAAAAAAGAGAATTTGGTTACGCTTGGCGCACAAGTAACGCTAATAGATGTTTCCATCGCCTTTTTAGCCGGTTTATTAATTATTCCTGCTATGTACGTTGCTCAAGCACAAGGTGTTGCTATATTTGCAGAAGATGGCAGCCTCATATCGGGATCAAACTTGGTATTTACTGTATTGCCTGCACTGTTTTCTGGCATGGGTGATGTTGGGCTTTTTGTTGCTTTTGGTTTCTTCGTGTTAATGTCAATAGCGGCGCTCACCTCAAGTATATCAATGCTTGAAGGTCCTGTGTCTTATGTGGTGGAACGTCACGATACGCCACGTGAAAAAGCAACAACCTTTATTGGTTTAGGCATTCTAGTACTGAGTATTCTTATCGTTATTAATTTGGAGTGGATGTTAGACTTCGTTGCTACTTTATCAACACAATATGGTCAGCCAATTATTGCTATGTTGTGTTGTGTATTTGCTGGTTGGGTATGGCATAGAAGTGATATTTTGTCGGAGATTAAGCAAGGTAATGAACATGTTGAGCATAGCCTATTCTGGAAAATTTGGCCTTGGTACACTAAATTTGTTTGTCCAACAGCCATTGGTTTAGTATTTTGGCACTCATTATAGGTAGCCACTAACAAGGCCGTGGCCTTGGTACTTTGTTATTTACGGTAAGTTTGTCTGCTCAATGGCCATTGATTTAGTTTTTTTGCATTCACTGTAAATAAATCAGAACACTGTATTATTAGTCATTAATAATTGTATTAAAGCCTTGGCCAGTTTAACTGCCAAGGCTTTTTTATTGCCGAAAACTGTTCAATTATCTCTTGGCTTACAAAGTACTCACCGGCAGTAGGTAGAGAAATAAACTCAAAGCTTTCCCCTAAATAATTAAATTTTAAGGCAAAAGCATGTAAGTAACCTCTGTCTGCTTTTGATGTTGTGTAATACAGCGGATCGCCAATAATAGGTGCGCCAATACTTGCTAAAGCAACACGCAATTGATGGGTTTTACCTGAATGTGGTTTTAGCAGGTATAAGCGTTGTTTATTAGGTATGCTAAATGAAAAAAATTGCGTAATAGCAGGGTTGTCCATCGTCCTTAACAACTTGAACATTCCACGACGGCTTTTCGCCATATCGCCTTTAATTAATCCTTGCTTTTTACTGGGTTTTTTATCACCAATAGCTAAGTAGTACTTTTCGATATCGTGATCATTAAATAGCTGCCCAAAGGTCTGCGCGCAGGCTAATGTTTTGGCAAAAATGACCAAACCTGACGTCATCTTATCTAATCTATGTACTGGGTATAATTCAGCGTTGTTACTTTGGCTTTTTAACTGTTTTTTCACCAGAGAAAAGAGTCCAGAGCCTATGTCACCTTCGTCATGAAAATTTACACCCGCTTCTTTATCAACAACAATAAAATCATGATGTTCTGCAATAGTTTTATACATTTAAATTTACCGAGTAGTCTCTATGTTTGCTATGATAATTCAAACTATTCATTTTTACTCTTTTTACAGGATGTTATTTTGCGACAATCTCCTCAAAACCGCTTTCCAGCACAAATAATAAATAAATTTAGAATCACGGCAATAGCCGCTAGTACGGCATTATTATTTGCTTGTAGTAGCCAAGAGACTATAACGTTACCCACAGGCGTGAGTTTGGTTGAAACGGTTACCGCCCAGCAAGATACCATTAATATTCCTTTTAAAAAGTATAAATTGGCTAATGGTTTAACCGTTATTTTGCATCAAGATAATTCAGACCCTTTAGTACATGTTGATGTTACTTATCATGTTGGCTCGGCTCGTGAGCAATTAGGTAAGTCGGGTTTTGCACATTTCTTTGAACATATGATGTTTCAAGGCTCTCAAAATGTCGCAGACGAACAACATTTTAAAGTGGTGACACAAAGCGGTGGTGACCTGAACGGCACTACTAATTCTGATCGCACTAATTACTTTGAAACAGTACCTAAAAATCAGTTAGAAAAAATGTTGTGGCTTGAGTCTGACCGCATGGGTTTTTTACTTGAAGCAATTACCCCTGAAAAATTCGAGATCCAACGTGCAACAGTAAAAAATGAGCGTGGTCAAAATGTAGATAATCGACCTTATGGCCGATTAAATGAAACCGTTAATCAGATGATTTTCCCACGTGAACATCCTTATTCATGGCCTGTTATCGGCTATATGTCAGATCTAGACCGCGGTACGGTAACTGATTTAAAAGAATTCTTTTCTCGCTGGTACGGGCCAAATAATGCCGTAATTACCATTGGTGGTGACATTGATGAAGCTCAAACTCTTGCTTGGGTAAATAAGTATTTTGGTGGTTTAAATGCAGGACCTGAGGTAGAAAATATCGCTAAGTCGTCAGTGACATTAAGCGAGAATCGTTATTACTCTTTTACCGACAATGTTTCATTACCTTTATTGTATATTAGCTTTCCTACGGTTTATGGTATGCATGAAGATGAACCCGCTTTAGATGTGCTTGCCAATATTCTGGGTAGCGGTCCAACCTCTCTACTTTATAAAAACTTAGTTAAGTCAGGTGTTGCAGTGCAAGCTGGCGCTAGCCATCCATGTCGTGAACTCGCTTGTCAAATGAGCTTTTATGCGCTGCCAAACCCTCAGCAAGGATTATCATTAACAAAGATTGAACAAGTCATTAATGACACCTTAGTTGAATTTGAAGAGCGTGGTGTAAATGCAGATGACTTATTGAAGACCAAAGTAGGTATTGAAACAGGCACTATTTATGGTTTGCAAAGCGTTTCAGGTAAAGTGTCGAATTTAGCGCATTATCAAACTATGCTAGGAGATGCTAATTATACTGAGCAGCAAGTTGCTCGGTATAACAAAGTAACCAAAGCAGATGTTATGCGGGTATTCAAAAAATATATTCAAGGTAAAGGTGCTGCAATATTATCGATTGTGCCACAGGGACAAGAAGCGTTAGTTACCAGATCAAACAACTTCACTTTACCGGATGTAAGTAATCCTGCGAAACTTGCACAACTAGATACGCCGATCATGAAAAACACCAGTGATTTTGATCGCAGTGTTATGCCTAACTCTACGGCTAATCCGCAAATTACAGTACCAAGTTTATGGCGTGAAACCTTTGATAACGGCATTGAAATCATCGCGACTAAAAATAGTGAAACACCGACCATCAGTTTATTATTAAGCCTTGATGGTGGTGTATTACTTGATTCTGTGGATAAAGCAGGTTTAGCAAGTTTGACTGCAAGTTTGATGAATGAAGGAACGACCGTTCACAGTAAAGAAGAGCTATCGAATGAATTAGCTAAACTGGGCAGTAATATCTCTATTGGTGCAGCAGGGCGAAATACTTATATTAAAGTGAATAGCTTGGTTAAGAATTTCGATGCTACTTTAGCGTTAATGAATGAAATGATGTTTAAACCTGAGTTTGCACAAGATGATTTTAATCGTGTTAAAAACCAATTAATTCAAGGATTAGAACAAGGGAATAAGGATGCTCGTACGTTAGCTAGTAATGCTTTAAAACAAGTAACTTACGGCAAAGATAATCGCTTTGGTTTAGCCGATAGTGGCAACATTGCTACCGTATCTGCGATAACGCTTGATGATATTAAAGGTTTTTATAAAGCATACTTTTCACCAGCTAAAGCGAGCTTAGTTGTAGTTGGTGATATAGATAAAGCTGAATTATTAACAAAGCTTGCTCCATTAAATAGTTGGCAGGGAAAAGATTATTCTATTAGTAGTGATTATAACTTTCCTGAGGTGACACCAAATAAACTTTATTTTGTTGATTTACCTAATGCCAGCCAATCAGTGATTAAACTTTCACGTAGAGCGATGACTTATGATGCAACGGGTGAGCACTTTAAAGCGACTTTAATGAATTACCCGTTAGGTAGTGCGTTTAATAGCCGTATCAATTTAAATTTACGAGAAGATAAAGGGTATACCTATGGCGCATCGAGCTATTTTTCTGCAGGGAAAACTTTAGGTCGTTTTAGTGCAGGTGCGAGTGTTAAAAAAGAGCATACTTATGATGCTATTGTTGAAATCGAACAGGAATTGAAACATTATCAGCAAGATGGCTTAACGGCTGAAGAGGTAACATTTATGCGCCAAGCTATTTCGCAAAATGAAGCGTTAAGTTTTGAAACACCGAGCCAAAAAAGTGGCTTCTTAAGACAATTGTTGCAGTTTAATTTACCTGTTAATTATGGTGAAGAGCAAAGCAGTATTATAAACAGCATAAGTATTGAGCAGTTAAATGCTATTGCAGCAAAAGAATTATCAAAACCTATGCAATGGATTGTAGTAGGAGACGGTCAAGTAGTTAAGCCTCAACTTCAAAAGCTTGATATTGAAGTAGTAGATCTCGAACTAGCTAAATAAACTATTTATTAAATAAAAGTAGTTAAGTATTGAAAAATACTAATAGACCCCTTATTTATATGACTATCTATAAGGGGTTTTTTTTCGCTTATTACCCTTTACTCGCTAAATACTAAACTAAGCTAATAGTTAGGTTAATTAGTATATATAGGAATTATTTTGACACTATCATTAACTGATTATATTGGCGCTTTTAGCCAAAATGAAAATTTGGCTGCCATTGCAGGTATTGGACGCGGTATAGAGCGAGAAGCATTGCGTATATTACCAGAAGGTAAGTTATCGGATCACGGTCATTATCGTCAACTCGGTTCAGCGCTCACGCATGGACAGATAACCACTGATTATTCAGAGACCTTACTTGAATTCATTACTCCTGTTAGTTTTTCTCCTGAGCAAACTATTGCACAACTTCAAGATATTCAAAAATATACATTTGATAACATTGAAGGTGAATTACTGTGGCCAATGAGCATGCCTTGCTTTGTTGACGATGCAGAAAAGATACCTTTAGCGCAGTATGGTAGTTCAAACATCGGTAGGATGAAGACAGTGTATCGCCAAGGTTTGAAAAATCGTTATGGCTCTATGATGCAAGTCATCTCTGGAATACACTTTAATTTTTCATTCTCTCAAGATTTTTGGAAAGTACAGCAAAAATTGCACCAGTCATCTGGTGAGAAATCATTGCCGCTTGATGATTTTATTTCTGAACGCTATTTCTCTATCTTAAGAAATTACAAACGGTTTTGTTGGTTAATTCCTTATTTATACGGAAGTTCTCCTGCGATCTGTGGTTCTTTTTTACAAGGTAAAGAGCATAAATTACCTTTTAAACAATCAGCCTTTGGCGCGCTCTATCTTGAGCATGCCACTTCACTACGAATGAGTGATTTAGGTTATACCAGCTCAGAGCAATCAGCTCTAAAAATTTGCTATAACAATTTAGCGGATTATGTAGATGGCGTTCAGCAGGCTATTAAACTTAAATCTAATGACTTTGCCAGTATTGGAGTAAAAGTTGATGGTCAGTACCAACAGCTTAACGATAACGTGCTACAAATTGAAAATGAGTTGTATGCACCTATACGTCCTAAACGTGTTGCTAAACCAGGAGAGAAACCATCAGATGCTCTCGGCAAGCGTGGTGTTGAATATATTGAAGTCAGAGCGCTTGATGTTAATCCTTTTTCAGATACGGGTATTAGTCTTGAGCAAGTTTACTTCTTAGATATTTTTATTACTTTTTGTGCTTTTATTGATAATAAAGAATTTGATTGTACTCGCCAGAAACTTCATGAAGAAAATATGAATGAAGTGGTGCTTCGCGGTCGAGATCCTGAGCTATTGCTTAGTGATGCTAATTGTTACGGTGAAGTTAACCTCAAATCGGTTCCTGAATGGGGCAATGAGTTATTTGAGCAGATGAAGCAAGTTGCAGAGCTGTTAGATAAGTCATATAAAACCAGTAAATATAGTGAAGCTATTGTACGTGAACAAGCTAAAATCAACGATTCGAGCTTGACCCCTTCTGCACAGCTGTTATCTATTATTCAAGAGCAATCTTTATCTCAGTTTGCCTTAGATAAAGCGAGCGAATATCAGCAAGAAGCAAAAAAACGTGGCTATCAGTCTTATGACCAAGCATTTTTTGATCAAAGTGTACCAGCTTCTCATAAAACTCAAGCGGATATTGAAGCAGGCGATAAACTAAACTTTGACGATTTTCTCTCTGACTATTTTGCTTGAACATTATGAGTATTGTTGAATTGAATTATTGATAGAGAAAGAGAAAGAGAAAGAGGAAGTACAGAAAGTAGCTATAAAAAAAGCGCGTCAAGGTGACGCGCCGGTTATTTAAGCAAACAAAACTTAAATCAAATGAAAGCAATCCAGGGAAGAATGTTTCATTAAATAAGAGGACGAAATCATTAATAAGTTCATTTTATTTAAAATATTTTCACTCCCATTTATCCCCCACCAAAAAAAGTCATTCAAATCGTATAGTTAATCGCGTTTTATAAAATAAATTATTTTTAATATTTCGAAAAAACTGCTTTCTTAAGTGATATGACGAATGAATTATCCTTACAAATGATTAAATAACATTGTGTTTATATAGTCACACTGAATTTTGAGCAAAAAAAAGCGCCCAACTGCTTATTAAAGACAGGAGAGCGCATAAAACATGAAATATTACTAAATAACTAAGGGAATAACATAACTGTTAAGTAAGAGTGTTGTTTTACTATTTAGTTCACATTATTTTTAATCTTTTTTAATAGCTTTCCTGAATTTTTAAAATCACCTATTTCATTAGCCCAAGCGTGGAATAATAGATCATCAACAGAAACATATTAGTGATTCAATTTTAGGTGAAAAAGCGCGAACTAAAGCTAGTTAATCATTTCATTTTTGTTATTTATCTGTGCTAAATTTCAGACAAAAAAAAGCGCCCAACTGCTTATTAAAGACAGGAGAACGCATAAAACATGCTCCCTCACTAAAAGAGAGGGGAATAACATTGTTGTTATTAATATGTGCAAAATTTTAGACAAAAAAAAGCGCCCAACTGCTTATTAAAGACAGGAGAGCTAATAAAACATGAACCTTCACTAAAAGAGAGGGGAATAACATTGTTGTTATTAATATGTGTAAAATTTTAGACAAAAAAAAGCGCCCAGCTGCTTATTAAAGACAGGAGAGCGCATAAAACATGAAACACTAAGGGAATAACATAACTGTAAAGTAAGAGTGTTGTTTTGGTATTTAGTTCAAATTGTTTTAAATAAATATCAATTATTTTTAATATTTAATTAAACCAATAATTTTCTTAGCAAAAACTGCCATTAATTGATTATTTCTGTCATTATAAATAACAAATTATAATAACCGTTATTTGTTTATGCCTTCATGTAAAACAGCATTGTTAACAGCAGCGAGTGTTTTATTACTTGCAAGTTGTGCAACCCCACCGCCGAAAAATCCAGAGAACATATGCGAAATATTTCGTGAACATCGTGATTGGTATTTTGCTGCCAAAGAGACACGTGAACGTTGGGGAGTGCCTATACATGTGCCGATGAGTATGATGTATCAAGAGAGCTCTTTTCGACATGATGCAACGCCCCCAATGGACTACTTATTTGGTTTTATTCCTTGGGGGAGAGTAAGTAGCGCATATGGCTACTCACAAGCAAAAACGATGACGTGGAAAGACTATATAAAGGAAACGGGTAATTCAGGTGCTGATCGTGATGATTTTGATGATGCGATAGACTTCATGGGCTGGTTTATATTTAAAACCCAAAAAGTTAACGGTGTATCTAAGTGGGATGCCTATAGCCAGTATTTAAATTATCATGAAGGTTGGGGTGGCTTTAAGCGTAAAAGTTATAAAAAGAAACCTTGGCTGGTAAAAGTATCGAGGAAAGTAGATAGCCGTGCGCGACGATATAGTAGCCAACTAAAAAGTTGTGAAAAAGACTTAAACCACGGTTGGTTATGGCGATTATTCTTTGAATAAGATGGCTAATATTAAAAAGACAGAATGACACTATTTAGTCAGCTAATTTATACGTTTAATAATCCAACAAGCGCATAAAGCTTGCCAATTTGTTAATTTTTCAATAAAAATCCGTAAAGGCTAGCTACGATAACAGCTTCAAGAAAAGCTAGCATTTTCATAAAAAAAATAGAAAAAAAAGTAAGGTTTTTTGTTAAATAATTGTTGAAATAGCTAAATGCTGCTGTTGATAGGGTTGGCTATTGTTATCCACAGAAATTGTGGAAAGCTAATGAGGATTATTGAAACCCTGATTCTGTGGATAACTTTGTGGTTAACTTTTATATTGCTTTAATTACTCTTCTTCAGGGCTTTCATCGATAAAGTGCTCAGGCATAACCCTAACAGTTTTTATCTTATTGCCTGCTACGTCAATGATTTCGACAGGGTAGCCAGAGATACGTAAGCTAATATTGCTCTGAGGTATCTCTTCCAAATACTCGATAATCAAGCCATTAAGGGTTTTAGGGCCATCTGTGGGCAATTGCCATGACATCTCTTTATTAATATCACGAATACTGGCACTACCATCAACTAAATAGCTGCCATCAGGCTGCAAGGTTACTTCATCGCTGGTTGTTGGTGTCATGGTTGTTGTGAAGTCACCGACAATCTCTTCAAGGATATCTTCTAATGTAACTAAGCCTTGAATATCACCGTATTCATCAACTACTAATCCTAAGCGTTCTTTAGCATGTTGAAACTTCAATAATTGAATATTTAGCGGTGTACCTTCAGGAACAAAGTATAATTCACGAACGGCCCTAAGTAATGTTGCCTTATTGAATTGATTTTTTGACAATAGTTTTAAGGCATCTCTGGCGTGGATATAACCAACAACATCATCGATACTATCTCGATAGAGTAATACACGAGTATGATTCGCTTGAGTCAGCTGTTTTTGTATTTTTTTCCAATCATCATTAACGTCAATGCCGACCAACTCACTACGAGGGATCATGATGTCTTCAACAGAGACTTTCTCTAAGTCTAAAATACTTACCAGCATATCTTGATCACGCTGATGTAATAAAGCACCTGATTCATTCACAACGGTTCTTAATTCTTCACTGCTAAGGCTATGTTGCTCTCTTTGTTCAGAGCTAACGCCTAGTAGGCTCAAAATACCATTGGTAATCCAGTTGACGACAACCACAACAGGGAAGAGTAGTTTAAGTAATAGACTCAAAATTATTGAACTAGGAAAAGCTACTTTTTCAGGATAGAGGGCTGCTAATGTTTTAGGCGTAACTTCGGCAAAAATCAAAATCACTAAGGTTAGCACCAAACCCGCATATAAAATTCCGGCATCACCGAAGTATCTATTAAAAATAACACCCGCAACTAATGAAGCAAAAACATTAACGAGGTTATTACCAATGAGAATTAAGCCAATAAGGCGATCTGGTCGAGCGAGTAATTTACTTACTCGTCTGGCACCACGGTGTTTTTGTTTTTCAAGATGACGTAATCGATATCTATTCAATGACATCATGCCGGTTTCAGAACCTGAGAAATAGGCAGAAATCAGTATTAAGATGCCAAGAATAGTAAAGAGCATCTGGGTGGATATATTGTCCAAAAAGGGAATTTCCTTTTCTAAAAGTTAAAATAACACTGCTAGCTTATACTAGCAGTGTAATTGCGAAAATAGTGGGAATAAATAGTTACTATTTATAAAATGAATTCTTTAACAAATCGGCTACCAAAATAAGCAAGCGTTAGTAAGGCACTAGCACTCACCATTAGCACTAGCACTCTGTGACCACGCCAACCTTTTTCAAAATGTCCCCACAGAATTAAGCCATAAATGGCAAATGAGAGCAGTGATAATATCGTTTTATGGGCATTTTCTTTTGCTAAGAAACCATCTAAAAAAACAAAACCAATAATTTGACTGATAAATAGAATGGCAGTACCCACAGTTAAAATACTAAAAAGTTGCTTTTCAACTTGCATAAGTGGCGGCAAATGCGCCACGGCAGTCAAATTTTTACTTTTGAGTTTCAAATTAATATAGGTCACTTGAAACGCATATAAAGTGGCGATGATCAGAACACAATAAGCAATTAACGCAAAGCTGATGTGGCTTAGTAAAATAACTTTTTCTACCACTAAAGGAATAGAATCAATTGGTGGAATAAAAAGAATGACTAATTGCCATAAACCTGTAAATCCATAAATCACTGGCAGCAATAAATTAACTTTAAAGCGCAATGAAACTAGCGTTACCGCTATCGTTATAATTAAACTGACCAAGGAAATTACATTAGGTAAATTAAAGTTAATGGTATCTTGTGAGAAAAACAACAAACCGTCATTAAAGCTATGCACTATGATAGCTGCTGTAGCTAAACTTAAAACTAAGGTGATATTCGGTCCTTTAGGATGGAATAATCGTGTAACGATTGCCAGCGTAGCAAGTATATAAAGCAAGAATGCTAAACTTGAACCTATAACCAAAAAATTCACTTAAAACCCCTAAAACAACTGAAAATATGCATTAAAAAATTGATTCTATCAGATAATATCTTTTGCGCCATGTGATTAGCACAAAGTATTGACTTAAAGTAAAGAAAGCTAAGGCTTATTTTATCAACAAGCGTCTTAGTGGCTTTATAGACAAAAAGGCAATGAGCGCCGCACAACTGAGCCCAAACCACTTGGGTAAAAGTTCATGGCTATGCTTCATTTGATCACTAATATTGATATCATAAAAGCTTAACGAAAAGTCGAGTAATAATGCAAAAGCAATTGCACAAAGCGCTACACCAAGTAAGTATCTAATCAGTACAGCCGTTCCCATCTCGTTACGAATAACGCCCAAGGTTGAAATGTTTGTAGCGGGTCCTGCCATCATAAATACCAAGGCTGTGCCTGGTGATAACCCAGCCATAATAAATCCAGCTGCAATAGGGGTTGAAGCCGTTGCGCAAATATACATAGGAATTGATATTAAAATCATTAGTAGCATGGCAGGTAAACCGCTGCCATAGCTTAATAGAAACTCTTGAGGTAAAAAAGTTCGTACTAACGAGGCAAAAATTAAACCAATTAAAAGCCAAATAATAATATCATCGATAAGTTTAGTTGATGCGTAATAAATCCCTTGTTTGGTCTTACTAATAAAGGCATTTTCAGTGATTGTGGCAGTGGGTTTTTTACTGCTACAACAAGATTTTGTGCTTTTAGGTGCTGCTTCTATTTTCACTGCACCTTTACTGCCGCAACATCCTGACTTTACACTCTCCTGCTGAGTTGCAGGTGATTTTATCTGTTCCTCTTTAATTGTCGAAACTAATAGCCCTGTAATAATAGCAGACATAATCGCTGCTATAGGGCGATAAACAGCAAATACGGGACCGAGTAATGCATAGGATACTGAGACTGAGTCAATGCCGGTTTCGGGTGTCGCGACTAAAAATGAAGACGTTGCTGAAGGTGAAGCTCCACTTCGCCTAAGTTCTGTTGCGACAGGAATAACCCCGCAAGAACATAAAGGCAGTGGCGCACCAATAAGTGCTGCTTTTATGATGGCAAGCTTTCCTTGCCCTAGATGTTTACTCAATACTTTACTAGGTACCCAAGCTTTCATTAACCCAGCGATTAATAACCCTAATAATAGCCAAGGACTGGCTTCAGCACTTAAGTCGAGAAAATTTGTCGTTAAGGCGGTGATCTGTTCCATAAAATACCTAGGTCTCTCTCTGAGACTTAAAAGAAAATCACCGCTACTATACCATGACAGTGATTAACGCTTAGCCTATTTTATTCATTTTTATAGTGACTAAATCATATATATCCCGTTCCACTTGAAGATGCTCGTTTCAGGAAGTCTGAGCAACTCATAATCAAAGCACATTTTTTTATTAAGGGTTATTCCCTTAAAAAGAAATGTAACACAGAGTATGATTTGCTCAGCGTTCCCCAAGGGCTGGTTTAGAAACGTTTTATGCTGCGTTATTGATTTTGAGAAGGGAGTAACCATTATTTTAAATGAAGGCCTTGCCTAAAAAATTTTTAACTCCCACTGAAGTCACGTACTTTGAATGATTACGGGTATATAGCTATCTGCTGTCGCATCTTAGAAATATTTGGGTATAATAGCAGCATTAACCTTATCAATATTTCGCTGCTAGAGTATTTCATGTTTGACAATCTTTCCGAACGCTTAAGTAAAACGCTTAAAAATATTAGCGGCCGTGGCCGTTTAACCGAAGACAATATCAAAGAAACCTTACGCGAAGTGCGTATGGCATTACTTGAAGCTGATGTAGCTTTACCCGTCATTCGTGAATTTGTCGCTAAAGTAAAAGAAAAAGCTGTTGGTACTGATGTTTCTAAAAGTCTCACACCAGGGCAAGTTTTTGTTAAAATTGTACAACAAGAACTTGAATCTGCCATGGGTGAGGTCAATGAAGCTCTTGACTTAAGAGCTGCGCCCCCAGCTGTTGTATTAATGGCAGGTTTGCAAGGTGCAGGTAAAACCACTTCTGTAGCCAAGCTTGCAAAATTCTTAACAGAGCGTGAAAAGAAAAAAGTATTAGTTGTTAGTGCTGATGTCTATCGTCCAGCAGCTATTAAGCAGCTTGAAACGTTAGCTGAAGAAATAAATGTTGGTTTCTTTCCTAGTGATATTAAGCAAAAACCTATTGATATTGCTAATGCCGCCATTGATCATGCTAAGAAAAACTTTTTCGACGTACTAATTGTCGATACGGCAGGTCGCTTGCATATTGACGAAAGCATGATGGCTGAAATTCAGCAGCTTCATGCCGCTATCAACCCAATCGAAACCTTGTTCACTGTTGATGCCATGACAGGTCAAGATGCTGCTAATACAGCAAAAGCTTTTAATGATGCCCTACCATTAACCGGTATTATCTTAACTAAAACCGACGGTGATGCTCGTGGCGGTGCTGCTTTATCAATTCGTCATATCACTGGTAAGCCTATCAAGTTTATGGGTGTTGGTGAAAAAATTGAAGCGCTTGAACCTTTCCATCCAGACAGAATTGCCTCTCGTATTCTTGGCATGGGCGACGTGCTCTCACTTGTTGAAGAAATTGAGCAGAAAGTTGATAGAAAACAAGCTGAGAAATTAGCTAAAAAAGTTAAGAGTGGTAAAGGCTTTAGTTTAGAAGATTTTCGTGACCAGCTAGTTCAAATGAAAAGTATGGGCGGAATGACAGGCATGATGGATAAGTTGCCTGGTATGGGTAACATGTCTGGTAAGATCAAAGATCAAATGGATGATAAAATCACCGTGCAAATGGAAGCGATTATCAACTCTATGACTCCTGGGGAACGTGAGCGTCCTGATATTATTAAAGGCTCTCGTAAGCGTCGTATTGCTCTTGGTTCAGGTACTCAAATTCAAGATGTAAATAAGCTACTTAAGCAGTTTACTCAAATGCAAAAAATGATGAAGAAAATGTCAGGTAAAGGTGGCATGAAAAAGATGATGCGCAGCATGCAAGGCATGATGCCACCAGGTGGTGGTGGAATGGGCGGCATGGGCGGTGGCGGTGGTATGTTCGGCCGTTAATTTTTTTGCAAACCTCAGTACATATTAAAAAAGCCGTATTTACGGCTTTTTTATTTTCACAAAGAATAAAGTTATTGCCTAATAAATTAATACAGATCATGTCACGCATGGCTGAGTTAGGCAAAATATAACATGTCGGCATAAGACAAGTTATTTTCTTATCGACTAGCTATACTCACGTTAACATCACTTAATTTATAAAACTTCATGAGTGTTAAGTATTCGCTTACTCAATTAAAGTGATCAAAGGGCAAACGCTCTATTGCCGTCTATCTAATTAAGCATTTATTTTTAATACCAATTGAATTAAATAAGTGATCAATTTTAAGTAATGATAAGTTTTTAAGAGCAAGGTGCTTGATTGAGCAATAGTTGGTTATTGCAATTGAAAGCTATGACATTCTTGTATATTTAGACCCTCTTAGAATGATCGAGTAATTATTTCAATTGGTATCATTAAGGTTATCTATTCAATGGCTACACATAAAGTTAGCAAAGCTGTTACTCGCAAGTCAGTGCATCAACTTAAAAACGAGAGCTTATTTAAACGGTTTGCTATGGTATTTGAAAGCTTACTTATTGTGCTTATTACCGCTGTACTTATGTGGTCAACACAATTTGTTGATGTCACTGCCGCTTTACTGAATTTATCAAGTGCTCAACAACACTGGCAATTAGGTGATCTTGTTACTTTCATAGGTATTGCCGTCTTAGGCCTAGTGGTTTTATTAACCCGTTACAGTGTCTATTTACGTAGAAAAATAAAGCAAGAATTCGTTGCTGAAGAAGAAATTAAAAGACAGGCTTTTTTTGATAGCTTAACTAATTTACCGAATAAAGAACTCTTTCAAAATCGTTTAGAACACGCCTTAGCGCGTGCAGCAAGAAACAATACCTCAATCGCCGTATTGTTTCTTGGCATCGATGATTTTAAAACCGTTAATGATCATCAAGGTCAGGAAGGTGGGGATAAATTACTGCTACAAATTGCCAAACGTTTATCTAGTCAGCTCCGTTCAGGTGATACCCTAGCCAGAATAAGCGGAGTGGATTTTATTATTCTACTTGAAGCGGTCTCCCCTACAGATAATCTCAATATGTTCGCGGATAAAATATTGTCGAAGCTGACCAAGTGTTATCGGATTGCTATGCAAGAAGTTTACATCACTGGTAATGTGGGAGTTGCTGTATATCCGAATGACGGAGAATACGGTAAAGAGTTAATAAAACATGCAGATACGGCGATGTGTTTCGCCAAAGAGCAAGGTCGTAATCGTTTAGCTTTTTTTTCTAAAGAGCTACATGATCAAATGAATATTAAGAGAAAAATCGCCGAACAATTACGTGGTGCACTGGAAAGAGATGAATTAGTCCTTCACTTTCAACCTATCATTGCAGCCAACAGCAATGAAATTATTGCCGTGGAGGCCTTGTTACGTTGGCATAATGAACTGCTTGGTGATTTAGCGCCAGGTGTATTTATTCCAATAGCAGAAGAAATCGGCCTGATCACAAAAATCGGTGATTGGGTACTCACCCAAGCGTGTTTACAAAATAAAGCTTGGCAGCAACAGGGCTATGCCAGCATTGTTATGTCAATTAACATGTCCGTCATGCAGCTAGGTATAAAAAATTATGCCAATACCGTTTCTACTTCTCTTACCGAATCAGGCTTAGCTCCTCAATACCTAGAATTAGAGTTTACCGAGAACACCTTGATGAAGGATGCTAAGCAATCGATAATGCAACTTAGGGAGTTGAGCGCTTTAGGTGTGTCTATCGCGCTTGATGACTTTGGTACGGGTTATTCGTCTATAAAGCATTTAGCTAAGTTCAAACTCAATAAATTGAAAATTGATGGCAGTTTTATAAAAAATATTCCTTTAAACAAAGGTGATCTTATCGCTACAAGGACCATTATTGCGTTAGCTAAGCAATTAAAACTACACATAACCGCTGAAGGCGTTGAAACAGCTAAGCAGTCTGAGTTTATGGCGGCTAATCATGTTGATTCCATGCAAGGCTATCATTTTAGTCGCCCTGTTGCTGCAAAAGCGTTTGAGCAGCTTTTACAATCCCCTACATGGCAGCAAAGCTAGGCTATTCGTTATAATTATTCTGTTTCATGCCCATCCTGTTGTCTCGCTTATTTCCTGATAGTTAAATAAAGCTTGTAAAAATATACTAGAAGCGTAAAATACGCGAGCTTTTCTGTCGCTCGTTGGCAGGAAGTGTCTGGGAAAATCCGTTTTTACACTTAACATATATAGAGGACGATATGGTTACCATTCGTTTAGCTCGTGGCGGCGCTAAAAAGCGTCCATTCTATCAGGTTGTTGTTGCAGATAGCCGTAACTCTCGCGATGGTCGTTTCATCGAGAAAGTTGGTTTCTTCAACCCAACAGCACAAGGTCAAGCTGAAAAATTACGCTTAGATCTAGACCGTATTACCCATTGGGTAGGTCAAGGTGCGACAGTATCTGATCGTGTGGCTAAGTTAGTTAAAGACGCAACTGCGGCTTAATTGCTTAGTAGGCAGTAGGAGAATTTTTGTGAGTAAAGAAGAACAAATCATCTTAGGTAAAGTAGGCGCTGTTTACGGCATCAAAGGTTGGTTAAAAATTCATTCATTCACTGATGAAACTGAAGCCATACTTGACTATTTCCCTTGGTCATTAAAATTAGGGAATAAAACACAAACAGTTGAAATAACTGATTGGCGCAAGCATAACAAAGTACTTATTGTGAAAGTGGCGGGTATTGATGACAGAGATGAAGCGCAAGCATTAGTCGGCTCTGAAATATTAACCAATGAAGCCGCGTTACCAGAATTATCGGAAGATGATTTTTATTGGCGCGATTTAATAGGTATGTCTGTTGTGACTAACAAAGGTTACGACCTGGGTGTAGTTACTGACATGATGGAAACTGGCGCTAATGATGTACTGGTTGTGAAAGCTAATTTAAAAGATGGCTTTAGTAAAAAAGAGCGGTTAATTCCTTATCTTTTTGAACAAGTAATTGAATCTGTTAGCATTGAAAATAAACAAATTTGTGTTGACTGGGATCCGGGTTTTTAACTTGTGACTAGCACTACCTCTGATAAAGAGAATAACAAAATGTGGATTGGGGTGATAAGCCTTTTTCCCGAAATGTTTAATGCTATCACGGAGTACGGAGTAACAGGCCGAGCGATTCGAAATGGGTTAATTGATTTTCATTTATGGAATCCAAGAGACTTTACCCATGATAAACATCGTACCGTTGATGATCGTCCTTATGGCGGTGGTCCGGGCATGTTAATGATGGTGCAACCATTACGAGATGCTATTCATGCTGCAAGAGAAGCAGCGCGTAAAGCAGCGCTAGAGTCTGGTGATATTGACAGTAATGTCAAAGTCATTTACTTGTCTCCGCAAGGACGAAAGCTTGATCAACAAGGCGTAAGTGAATTAGCACAACATCATCGACTGGTATTTATTGCTGGTAGATATGAAGGCATAGACGAGCGATTAATCGCGTCAGATATTGACGAAGAGTGGTCGGTTGGTGATTACATTTTGAGTGGTGGTGAACTCCCTGCGATGAATGTTATCGATGCTGTAGCACGCTTAGTGCCAGGCGTATTAGGACATAAAGAGTCAGCAGAGCAGGATTCCTTCTCTAACGGTTTATTAGATTGTCCTCATTACACTCGGCCAGAAGTACTAACAACTCCTCAGGGAGATGAAATGTCAGTACCAAAAGTGTTACTAAGTGGTAATCATGAACACATACGCTTATGGCGACAAGAGCAATCTTTGCTAAGAACGTGGACTAGAAGACCAGAACTATTAAATCACCTAGCTCTGACAGCTGAGCAGGAGAAAGCACTTACTTTGATTAAAAAGCAAGTGAAATAAACCACTTAGACTGTGCACACTAGGAAGAAGGTACTATGAGTAAAATTATTGACATGCTCGAACAAGAGCAAATGAAAAAAGATCTACCAGCATTCGCCCCAGGTGATACTGTTGTAGTTCAAGTAAAAGTTACTGAAGCTGACAAATCACGTCTTCAAGCATTTGAAGGTGTTGTTCTTGCAGTTAAAAACCGCGGCTTACATTCTGCTTTCACTGTTCGTAAAATCTCGAACGGCGTTGGTGTAGAGCGTGTATTCCAGACACATAGCCCAATTGTTGACTCAATTGAAGTTAAACGTCGTGGTGATGTTCGTCAAGCTAAGCTTTACTATTTACGTGAACTTTCTGGTAAGAAAGCACGTATCAAAGAAAAATTGGCTAAGAAATAGAAATATTTCTAGTACAGTTTTCTGTAAAGAAAGTTTGATAAAAGACCTGAATAATTCATTATTCAGGTCTTTTTGTTTTAAACCACACCACTAAGCTACTACTATTTTTATTGTCTTATAATTTAAACGGTCAGCCCTATCGTTTGAATGTTGCAACTTTCCTTTTTTCTTCCCTCTGCGTAGCTATCCTTGTTGGACAAGATCTTATTTAATCCACAATAAAGTAGACAGAGTACGTGTTGCATAAAACGTTAGACATTACTCTTGGGGTTTAAGCATACAAGCTTATACCAATTCCATTAAATTATTGCCCACTTGTGCTGGTTAAAATACTTCACGA
>CAJXRC010000049.1 GCA_913058405.1 uncultured Colwellia sp.
CGAGATCTAGTACGGTCTCGTGGGCTCGGAGATGTGTATAAGAGACAGATATGAATTTAACTGATGATGCATTAGAAGCAAAAGTTGAAGCTAATGCTGGTGCTTTAAGGTCAGGTGTACAACTTGCAAACATGAAGTGGCGCGCTTTGGGTTCTCCAAGTGGATTTAGTCAACGCGATAATATTCAATTATATGGTAGTGATACATCAGGACAAATAGATATTAATCCAGAAGGTTTTCCAGCCCAAAGTTATCCAGGTAGTGATGTAGTAATATCGACTGATAATGACGATGATTGCTTATCTTTATGGGAAGCACTAATAGAAGACGGAGACAAAAAAGCAGCAGTTGATGACTCAAAAGAATTTATTAGTAAATATGAAGGTAATAATTCTTGCTCGTACAAGTTAACAAGAAAAGTTGAATTGGGTTTCACCTATAGCTCGATCACAGGTAAAGTTATAATGCTCTAGAACAACTATTTTTCATTTACTCCCTGTTAGATAAAGATAAATTACAGTAGGTTATGGATAATAATTATCCTTTGGATTAAATTTACTAACACACATCATATTAAACATGGATACGTTAAATAATGGCAAAATTCTTAAACACCAGTGCGACCAACTATTATCTAGAAGAATTAATTAAAAATGCTGATGACAGGTTAATTCTCATCAGTCCGTTCTTGAAACTCAACGACAAAATCAAAGAGCTTTTAGAAGATAAAAATCGCTTAAAAATTGATATTCGAATAATTTATGGTAAAAGCGAATTACAACCTGATGAACTTAATTGGCTAAAAGAGCTCAGTTATATACGTACAAGCTTTTGTAAAAATCTACACGCAAAATGCTATATCAATGAAAAATCATGCATCATTACTAGTTTAAATTTATATGAATTTAGCCAGATTAATAATAATGAAATGGGCATATTTGTTGATAGGGATACGGATTCTGAACTTTACAAAGATACATATAGCGAAGCTCAACGAATCATTAGAATTAGTGATGAAGTAAGAATTTCATTAGATAAGGTTGATGATGAAGCTAAAGAGATAGAGCAGGGCGTAGCTACATCAAGTACCCCTAAATTAAGTACTTCCAAGTTAGCCAAAAAGAATAAATTAAAGACGGCTGACTTTTTAGACTTACTAACTCAAAAAGGTTACTTATCATTTATAGATGAAGCACATGTGCTAACGAACACAGGTATTGAAATTGGTGGAGAAGCTAAGAAAAGTAAACGCTTTGGTGATTACTTAGTGTGGCCAGACAGTTTAGTTTTCGAAAAGGGATAAATTTTATTCACTCACAAGGCTTTGGACTAAAGCAATAATACAATAGAGATAATAATATATGAGTCAGTCAATGGAAAATTTTGCGGCTACTTTGGAATTGCTTGAAGAAGAAATTGGACTGGAAGATTTAAGCCAGTTATTAGCGGATATGCTGCTTGTTTGTTCTACAAGAATTGTAGGAGATGTACCTAATAACTGGACGGTAAAAACAGAAATTGTTAATGGTGAGGTGACAGCTATTACTGATGCTGCCTTGTCTAAAGTTAATATTTTATAATATTAACTTTATTAACAATACCAAAGAGTTGACTCCATAATCACTTTGCTAGGCGAATTATACTCCGCTGCTATCTCTTTGTTTTATTCCATCAAGTTTATCTTGAGGCAATGTTCCATATAGCTCGTCTATTTCTAGAGGTTCTGAAATCATTTTCGTTGCTATAAAATTTACTAACTTAAATAGCTTGTTAACTGTTTCACGGTCATCTCTTAAATCAATAGTACCAGGATGAACAGCGTCATTACCAATAACTCTAACGCTATCCAATGCCTGCTGTACTCTATGAGGTAAACCGTCTTCCACTAAAGTTTTGATATCTTTATTAATATTCTTGCCCGGCTGCCCTAGATGAGAACATAACTTTTGAATCCCTAACCTTAAAAGCGCAGCCGCCCCTCTTGGAGATAAATTTGCAATCTCTCGAGCTTCTTCGTAATCAGCTTTGATTTCATCTGGTAAATCTTTATTAGGTGGCTCTGCAGTTGTATGTAACGGGTAGATAATTCGGTTTCCAAGCCATATAGTTGGAAAGTTACATCTTGCACAATTAGACATTTTAAAATTTTGATTTTTAAACTGCCTTCCGTAGCCGTCAGATTGCACGGCACCAGCCATATAAAACCATTCTTGCTTTGCGTAAACATGACAATTTGGACAGTTAAATGCATCGCCATTATAGAATGGTGCAATATATTCTAACTTCATAAATATCCTTTTTATTCTCCTAAGGCCTTAATAAGGGGTGAAAATTGTTGGCTAAAATGTTGTGGAGCGAAAACAGCCAACTGGTTTTGTCCAGATTAAACAGCTTGTCAGGAATTTTTTCTATTAAGATTAATGTTTAAGTTACTAATATCAGAGCCATCACCTGCAAGGTTTCTAAATACATATTTCCCTTGTAAAGATGAGTCAATAATTTTGCAGAGCATTGAACCAAAAGATAGATTTTTATTACTAATAGTTCTGCATTGGAGAGAAACAAAGCCTTCCCAAACCTCGCCAATAACACTCATACTTGTAACGCGCTTTTGTGCATCATCAACTATTTTTATAATAGTTAAAGTTCCAATAATATCATGAGCACTTTGCTTCAAATCTAAAGTCACTGCTATTGAAACATTTTCTGTACGAGTATGGTTTCCTTCCCAGATACCTGAGATATCCACGCCTTTATATATAAACCTCTGATACCAAGGTAAAAAGATTTTTTTTATAAAAACAGATACAAGATAAATCACTAGTGCTGTAATAACACCAGAAAATACACTTAGTAATATAGTTTTGAATTCTTCCATGATACTCCATATATGCCTAACGCCTATTAGAAGGCTAAAAATTGTTTTTGTTCCGACTTGAAGCGCTTGTTATATTTTTTCTTCAACGATAGCCCTAGCAGCTTCTTTTAATAGACTATTTTTCTGTTCTTCAAGAGATTTTTTAGCGTCTGTACATGTTGTTAACATCATTATTTGCTCTAAATATTTAATTTTTTTAGTGTAGTCACGTTCATGAAGAATGAGGCTCATCTCATATCGAGCAAATGCAAGAGCTAAAGTTATCAAATAAGATGCTAGGCCAGCTGTAAAAGAGATGGTTTGCTCAGTGACATAAAGGGTAACCGTTGAATTAGGAGGAAGAGTTTTAGACCATGTAAGAAGAATAAAAGTTATAACGCCAGTTATCGCAGCACCACTTAATACATCTGATTTCTTGATACCTTTTGTTTGTTGAGGAGCCTTATCACTAGACATGTTTACCATCCGTATCGGCTTTTACTACCTTCCAAAGAGGATCATCAGGGTAAAGGTATAAAACATTAATTTTTTTAGAGCCAAAACTGTCTACGACTACAATTCGTACTTTCCTCGTTTTTAGTCGATGAACTACTAATGGCATAAGGTAATATAAGACTACGGCCACAACTATTAGTAGTGATATAACTATAGAAGTTTCCACTGTTTATCCTCGGCTGGTATATGATCTTTAACCTTTGTGATAGTGTAATTCACAGTCGCTTTACCTGTTAACTTAGTTTTTTCTTTGTACCAAACCCCTTCAACTTCCAGTAAATCGTCTTTAGAAAATTTTTCTTGATTATCAGACACTCGTTTCAAAAACTTTGGATCTGTAATGTACGCGGTGACACTATTTGAAGGGTTATCTTTAGAAATTAACTTCCACTTAGATCTTGGATTATAGCTCAGAGTTTCTACATGATAGAAACC
Source organism: uncultured Colwellia sp. (assembly GCA_913058405.1). Lineage (GTDB taxonomy): Bacteria > Pseudomonadota > Gammaproteobacteria > Enterobacterales > Alteromonadaceae > Colwellia. Next base: position 3,809 of record CAJXRC010000049.1, read on the forward strand.
AAAAATCTCACCTTCTTCGACTATATGCTTGTGGCTTCTCCTCAGCACAAGATTGTTCCTGTCCTTTTTAGTAATCTGAATTTTAGGACAAGAAGATATACCATGGTCAATAATTAAGGTATCTATACCATCTTCAGTTAAAGGCGTAGCAATATCACTAATAGCAGAGCGAATTTTAGGGTTAGTTAGAATTGCGCACTGTAGTTCATCTAGAACGATCCTTTCCCCATTGATATCTATTTCAAAACCATCAGTTGTATCTTTAATTACAATTTCTGTAGTACTTAAATCCATCTGACGCAACAGGTTTATTGCGTACTGAATCGAGTTGAGTACTGAGTGGCTAACGGATATATTTTCGAAAGACTTTTGCGACTCAGATTCAGACGTAAATAGTTTTAGCCACCACCATAGCGAACCCTCTTGAAAACCACCTTCTAACAAAATTTCTGTTTCAATCTTTGATCTATATATTCTATTCGCTTCTTTATAAGCTTCACGATAGATCGTATCTAAGCCATCAATACTCGCAGAAACATAAGATGCTTTCATTTGATGAGAACGAATTCTTTTACCTGAACCGTCATAATGTATCTTTATTGACTGGTTGTTAACGAGTTCCATGTTAATCCTTGAAAAATAAAACGTCCCGTTAAGGGGAAATTTACTGTTGGCTAAAATTGTTGAACGGAGTGAAAACAGCCAACTGTAAATTCTCCCTCTTCAACTGCTTGTTAAATGTATGACCACTAAACAAGCCTGTAATAAAACCCGACAAGGTGCTCCCAGCAGCCCCCACCAAAAGTAACTGTTGTAGGTTGAGTAAATAAACTGCCGCTGAACTAAATAGACTATAAATTGTATCCATAATTTTTCCCTCCGATAAAGCTGTGTAAGCTGAACTAATTATTGTGATTGCGTTTGTATTCCATATATCAATAAATATAATTATTAAGAGGGCTGCTAGGAAGCACAGCCAGGTCGGGGTCGAACCAACCGAACCTTTGCCGGAAAATCGTTACATAAAAATATCCTCTACATACACTTAACAGCTTATTATGGGGACTTCTCAGTAATGCCAGATCCATAACCATTAATTAATTCTGATTAATATCCCATAATTTCAGTGCTTTAGAAACTAAAAATATATGGTTTTTGTTATAACTTGGATATTACAGGAGTGAGATCAAAAAAATCAATCATGAAGTGAGAGTTTACTTTGGGGTCCTTTTTATCTTTATTTTTTGTTGAGGGCTCCTATAGTGCTCCATAAATACCTTAAGGCCAGTAAAAATGAATATTTACGTCCAATCTAGCATCGACGAAATACTGTTCTGATAATCACTTACTCGATACATTTCCACTGAACCTTTCAAATAATACAATAAAAATACTTTTTCACCCTCTTTTGGGTATAACCAAAAGATCGTTAAGTTGCTACATTCGTTGTAGGCATTAGAGCGTGCTCATCAATAAACTACATCGAGCAAGGCTAAATTTACAATATTAGGTGTATACCCGTTCCACTTGAAGAGGCAGGATTCAGCTGGAGCGGGTATATGAGCAAAATTACACTTATAAGGGGTAGGTATGACAGATAATAATTTCAATCAGCCAATAGGCGGTAATCAAATGCCACGTTTTGGTGGTCCAGGTACTATGTTTCGCTTACCAAGCAGTGAAATAAGCAACGACTTAGATATAGGTATTGTAGGTGTGCCACTGGATATTGGTGCGAGTAACCGAAGTGGTACACGCTTTGGCCCACGTTCAGTTCGTAATGAATCAGTCTTAGTACGCCCTTATGGTATGTATACCAAAGCTGCGCCATTTGATAGTTTCCAAATTGCAGACATTGGTGATGCGCCAATAAATACATTCAATCTTGCTGACTCTATTCGAATCATTGAAGAACATTACGATACTGTTATGGCGAGCAATATTAAGCCCGTGACTGTTGGTGGCGATCATACGATCAGTTTGCCTATTCTGCGAGCCTTGCATAAAAAGCACGGCATGATGGCATTAGTACATGTTGATGCTCATGCAGATATTAATGATTCTATGTTTGGTGAAAAAGAGTGCCACGGTACTATTTTCAGACGTGCTATTGAAGAGGGCTTAGTTGACCCGAAAAAAATGATTCAAATTGGTCAACGTGCAACGGGTTATAGTGCTGGTGATTTTCAATGGGCGGTAGACCGAGGCGTAAGAGTTGTTCAGGCTGAAGAATGTTGGTTGAAATCATTAACGCCACTAATGGAAGAAGTGCGCGAGATTATTGGTGGCGATACGCCAACTTATTTAACCTTTGATATTGATGGTATTGATCCAGCATTTGCGCCAGGAACAGGCACACCAGAGCCTGCAGGATTAACTTCACCACAAGCCTTAGAGATTATTCGTGGTATGTGGGGAACTAATCTTATCGGTGCTGACTTAGTTGAAGTATCACCACCATACGATACCTCAGGTAATACTTCTTTATTAGCAGCCAATCTCATTTTTGAAATGCTTTGTAGCTTTCCAGGTTGTATTCGTAGATAAAGGCCATAGTGACTTAACTACAGACAAAGGCGTATACCTCACGGTATACGCCTTTTTTATTGTCTCTTACTACTAACTCTTGATTCTTACTTGTCGTCGTTTAAAAAGGCACGGTTCTATCTGTTGGCGGGGATGTAGTAAGTAGGGCCTGTTCTGTGCCACGTAAACATTGAGTATTAATTTGTTTGGTATAACACTGACTCAGAAAGGCAGGGAACTGTTTAGGGAAGTCTTATCTGGAGTGGCAATTAATTGTAACCGAGCACGTAACAGTTATTCGCGTCATGCTCTACATTTAAGTGATTTTTGAGTAAGTTAGCAGCAAAATTAGTACTAAATTCAGCATCAGAGTGATGAGAGGAGCTCTCTTCATTACTTGCTGTGTTTGGCTCCTGAGAAGTTTTTGCTTCGTTACGGTTATTCATAATCGCTCTACCTATTGTCGTAATGTGTAGTATTAGCTTATTACTATTTCAGAAGTGACTTGATTAATAAATACCCGAACGGGGGGGGATTACTTACTTACGTTAGTGATGCATTGCCACTTTAGTAAATCCCCTCTTTTCATCTGTTGAAATGACAGTACTCCTTAAACGTAATTCACATTCATCGAGAGATTTTTCTATGGATGATTTTGCGTGCAAAAAAATCCATTAAGTTTGATAAGTGTAAAACTTAACGTGTATTGTTTTGTATTTAACATGAGCTTAAATTGTTATTCAATAGATGAAACAGATTACAGCGCAGATTGTAATCACTCATTCTGCCAATGGTAATGGAGTAATGCAGGCATTGTGAAAACTGACTTGCTGTTAACACGGTGAGAAGGGCAATAACAATGCGGTCAACGAAATCGGTTAATGAGCGCGTCCGCTTATTAAGTAATTGGTTTAACTACGTATGAAGCCAAGATGACTTGGATTGAACTAGTTAAGCTAAGTGACGAAAATAAGAGGAAGTAGATTGGAACTTTTTACTGCGGATGTGAGTCCGGAAAAACAGAAAATAGCTAAAGCTAACGCTTTGATTCAGCCGAATCATAAAGCGTACGGCCAACTGAATAAGCATGCTTATTTCAGTCAAAGTTATGCCGACTTACATGCTAGACCTTTTCCCGTTTCAAATGTGCCTCTTCGCGTTTCACAAGTTTGTTTTCTTCACCAAGAGGGCGATAGCCAAACCATTGAATTAGCTCACCTACATGAATTATGTCATCGATACAGCGTCAATCCTCCTTTAGCCAATGCGTCATGTTTTTACCAAAAGATGGGTGAATATGAAATTAGGTGGGAGCGTCATACTGAATTTAGTAGCTATACCTTTTTAATACATGACAGCGGATTAAAACCCTTTGATTGTCCACCCATAGCGCTAGTACCCATTGATTGGCTTGAGGGCGTATCAGGTGAGTTAATTGCTGCCGTGCATATTGATGCGTTAAGTGAAGATAGCGTGATCTTAGAAAGAGATCATTTACGTCAATACTTTGAGGGACAACGGTTAATGGGCTCTGAGTTACATAATGGCGAGGCTATTATACTCAGCGCATTACGACTACATGAGGATAATTTTAACCGAATATTATTGGTTAATTCTAGCTTGAATGAATGTCAAAGTGGTCGCGTACTTAGAGCTTTATTAGAGATTGAAGCCTATCGAAATATGACCTTATTGGCTTTTCCGCTTGCACAACAAGTGAGCGTTAAAGTTAGTAAAATGGAATCGCAATTGGCGATGTTGCTCAAGAAGCAAAAAGATATTAAATCGTCGAATGATGAGCAGCAACAACTGGCTGAGTTGTCATCAATGGCAGCCAATATTGCTGAAATTATCGCTAGCTCGCGTTATCGCTTTGATGCAGGCAGTGCTTACTATGAAATGGTAAGAAGTCGACTGGCTGAATTAGAAGAAAAAGACATTAATGAATTACAGACGTTTAGTGCTTTTATCGACAGACGGTTATCTCCCGCTTATCGAACTGTACTTGCAGCAAAACGCAGGCTTGATGATTTATCGAGTCGAGTCGATCGCGCTAGTGACTTTTTACGCACCCGTATTGATATGGCTATTGAAGCACAAAATCAAGCTTTGCTGACATCAATGGACAAAAGAGCGCAGATGCAATTCAACTTACAACAAACAGTTGAAGGGCTTTCAGTAATTATTATGACGTATTACGTGCTGGCACTGTGCAAGTATTTATTGGATGCCAGTAGTAGCCTTGGTTATACATTTAATAGGGAAGTCGCCTTGACGTTGTTGATGCCAGTTGTACTTATTAGTGTTTGGATGTTTAGTCGCCGCATAAAAAATGCAGTAAAGAAAATTGCGCCCTGATGGTAATAATCTATTGGTTAACAATGAAATGAGTTTGTTATTTATACCATTGTGAACAGCGTTTTAAATGGTTTGGTTTGTGTACTCCCCTAAAGGGGGTACTTAACTTGATAGGGCTAGCATAGTCTAAGTTATTATTATTATAGCGGGATCAAAAAATGTATACATATAACAAGCTCTATATTAATGGTGACTGGCAATTGCCAAACACTGAAGACACCATTGATGTGATCAATCCGGCTAACTCAGAACTTTGTGCTAAAACACCTAGTGCATCAATTGAAGATGTTGATAAAGCAATATCAGCAGCGAAACAGGCATTTGCACACTGGTCGGCAACAACACCAGCAGAGCGAAGTCAGTTAATTGTAGCCATTGCTGATGAAATGCAAAACAGACTAGATGATTTAGCGAGCGCTATAACTACTTCTATGGGTTGTCCTAAACATCTTTCTTTTGATATTCAAGTGCAAGGTGCTATCGACGCCTTTAGAGGTTATGCAGAGATGACGTCTTATGTTGATGAATCATCAACAGAACATGGCGTGATGCAATGTCATTCTGCTGTCGGTGTTTGCGTATTAATAAACCCGTGGAATTATCCGTTATCTCAACTCGTTGGGAAGATAGGCCCAGCACTAGCAACCGGTTGTACTATTGTTGCTAAACCCGCAGAGCAAACACCTTTACAAGACCTAATTTTGGCTGAAATCTTTGACAAAGTTGGCGTACCTGCTGGCGTATTTAACGTAATTACCGGTTATGGTTTCAAAATTGGTGAGCATTTATGTTCACACCCTGACGTTGATATGGTTTCGTTTACAGGTTCTACAGGAGCGGGCATTAAAGTTGCTCAAGCGGCATCAACAACAGTTAAACGTGTTTGTCAGGAACTTGGTGGTAAATCTCCGTTTATTATCACTGAAGATGCAGATTTAGCTGCAGCGGTTCGATATGGCGTTGAAGATGTCATGATTAACTCGGGTCAAACATGCAGTGCATTAACTCGTATGTTAGTGCCTGAGTCGCTTTATCAGCAAGCGATAGTTATCGCCAAAGCAGTAGCAGAAGAAAATGTGGTTGGTGACCCACAAGACGAAAACGTTACCATGGGGCCTTTGAGCTCGTCCTTACAACAAAAAAGAGTTTTAGACTATATCAATATTGGTATTAAAGAAGGTGCTGAACTTGTAACCGGTGGACCAGAAATTCCCGCTCGATTACAACAAGGCGCTTATGTAATGCCAACTATTTTTACCAATGTAACCAATGACATGACCATAGCACAAGAAGAAATCTTCGGACCTGTGTTATGTATGATCCCTTATTCAGACGAACAAGAAGCAATTAAAATTGCCAATGATACTGTCTTTGGGTTGTCATCAGGTGTTTTTGCAAAAGATGCAAACGCTGCATTACAAATAGCTCGAAAAATCCGTGCTGGACAAAGTTATATTCAAGGCACTTATTTCAATTCTCATGCACCGTTTGGTGGCTTTAAGCAGTCAGGAAATGGTCGTGAATGGGGTATTGAAGGATTACGCGAGTTTATTGAAGTGCAGTCTATAATTATAACTTAGGGGAAAGTATGAGTGAACAACATTTACATGAGAAGACGCTTGGAAAAAGGGATATATTTTTATTCTGTATTTCAGCCGTATTATTACTAGATACCTTAGCTGCTGGGGCCGTAATGGGTCCAACCGTTATATTTTGGTGGGTAATACTGACTATCTTTTTCTTAGTACCTTTCGGTGCTATCAGTACTGAACTTGGTTCAGCTTACCCTGAACAAGGTGGTATTTATGCTTGGGTAAAAAGAGCATATGGCCAAAAAATGGCATCACGAGTTAGCTGGTATTACTGGTCTAATGTTGCGGTGTGGGTGCCTGCTATCTTCATTCTTTTTGCTGGGGTATTCTCGCAAATATTCATGCCTGATATGTCGCTAACAGCACAAATTATCATGGGTGTGGTTCTTATATGGGTAGTGGTTTTTGTTAATATTGTTGCCTTAAATGTCGGTAAGTGGATCCCAAATATTGGTGCAGCGATTAAGTTAATTATTTTTGCATTATTAATTATCGGTGGCATCTTGTATGGCATGGAGCACGGTATTGCGAATGAATTTACCTTAGCAACGATGATCCCAAGCACAGAAAATGGCGGCTTGAGCTTACAATATTTACCTGCAGTTGTTTACGGTATGCTCGGTTTTGAGTTAGCCAGTGCAAGTAGTGCTGAAATGAAAGATCCTCGTAAAGATTTACCTAAAGCTGTTTTCTCATCAATTGCTGTAGTGGTAGGTGCTTATATCTTAGCAACAACTGCGATATTAATTGCACAGCCTGCTGATAAAGTGGATGTGGTTGATGGTTTGATGGATACCTTAGGTCAGTTCTTCGGCGGTAGCCCATTGGGTGATGCTTTTGTTGTTATTCTTGGTGTTGGTGCACTTTATACTTTCTTTTCAAATGGTGCAACGTGGGCAATGGGTGCTAACCGTGCAGCAGCAGAAGCCGCTATAGATAAGGAATTACCGGCATTGTTTGCGGTTGAATCTAAGCATGGTACACCAGTAGGTGCGTCAATATTACTCGGTATTTCTGCTTCAGTATTACTGATTTTATATGGAGTGATGGCAGGTAATAACGAAGATTTATTCTGGTCTTTATTTGCTTTTAGTGGTGTTATTTTCATGTTGCCTTACGTTGCTGTGTGTACAGCCTTTGTCAAAATTCGTGAAAAGCATATTGGTGTTAATGGCAAAATTGCAGAGGATGGTACCTTTAGATTTCCAGGTAGCCCTAAATTTGTAAAAGCTTGTGCTTATCTTTGTGCTGCGATATTAATGGTGACGATAACGTTATTTATTTATACACCAGGTGAAGGCGTGGCTTGGGAAGTATTATGGGGTGCAATTGGTGTCATCATTTTGGGTGAAGTAGTTACCTACAGTGGCGCTAAAAAAATGAAAACAGCTACAGCGTAAGCAATATTGAGTTTGGTATTGTTATCGTTTGAAACAGCGACTCTTTTGAGTCGCTGTTTTGTTTGTATTTCAAACTTTACTATTATTAAATAGGAACTTTTGTTAAGTGCGGTCATTTTATGAAATTAGATAAATATAGTTTAGCGCTAATTGAGCTAACTCAGCATGTTGGTACAGAGCAGTTTTACTCTAAGTTGAAAGACTTTTTTAAAGTCACGTTTGATTTTGATGAGCTACTTATTTTGCAATTTCATAAGTCTGCAGTGACAAAGTTACATTATCGTTATGGCAATGATGGTAAAAAAAACAGGCTGTATGGTGAGGAGTCTTGGCGCTATTTAACACGTTTGTATGTACTAGATCCTTTTTACCGAGTCTTTGCTGATAAAGGCAGAGATGGCTTTTTCTCACTCGATGAAATTGCTCCTGATGAGTTTTCAAGCAGTTATAGTTCTTACTTTAATTTTTTATCACTCACTGATGAGGTAGGTTATCTATTTCCGATAGATAAGGATAATTGTTTGCACCTTGATATTTCTCGATTTGGCAATACTGATAAGTTTTCATCGACAGATAAAGAAAAGTTTAAACAGTTAGTTACCCCCATGCAGCACCTATGTAATAGCCACTTAGCTATGATGGATGAAAGCAGCGAAATTACCCATTCAAATGTTGAAAATGTATTACTCAATTTTGGCAAAGACATCTTAACAAAGAAAGAATATCAGGTGTGCCAGTTGTTACTTCAAGGCCATTCTACTAAAGCGATTGGCACTATTATGTCTATTGGCTACGAAACCGTAAAAATGCATAAAAAAAATATTTATGGAAAAACGTTTTTATCAAGCCAGTCTGAGCTATTGGCTTTGTTTATTGATATTTTGCAATCAGATTCATTAGAAAAAGATGTAGACCATTTATCTATCCATGTTGAAGAACAATGACAGTAACTCCTACCAAATAAATTCAGTAGCTACCTTTTAGGGGGTATCTAAAAACTCTCATCAGGTTAACTTAGTACTACAAGAGATGGTGTGTACGAGGAATATTTATAAAAGTGAGACTTTTATAAATAGCTTACTTTGTAGCGGACACCAATGTAATATTATAGAGGAGTTAGTACTGTGCAAGACCAAGCGAAACTAGCGTTAGAGAATACGAAATTCACCCCATTTTGGTTAGACAACCCAGATCGCCCAGCTGCTGAAGCTAAGCTTACAGCAGAAATAACCACCGATTTATTAATTGTTGGTAGCGGTTTTACTGGGTTGTGGACGGCGGTACAAGCCAAAGAACAAAATCCTGATCGAGCAATTATTGTTATAGAAGCCAATACCGCTGCTATTGGTGCATCAGGTCGTCCAGGTGCCATTTTATCTACCTCATTAATGCATGGTATGGAAAACTCTAACCGCTTATTTGCAAATGATATGGAAGAGTTGGAGCGCCTTGGTAAAGAAAATATGGATCAGTTCCGTGACACTATTGAAAAATACAATATTGATTGTGATATTGAATGGACAGGTGAATTAACAGTTGCTGTGGGGAAACATGGCATTGACGATATTGAAGGGGAACATGAGCTGTACGTTAAATTTGGCCACGATGCTCACTTGTTAGATAAAAAGCAAATTCAAGCTGAGATTAACTCTCCACTGTTTGATGGTGGCCTTTGGTCAAAAAAACGCTCAGGTACTATTAACCCGGCTAAAATGGCCTGGGGCCTAAAACGCGTTGCAAAAGATCTTGGTGTAGTGTTTTATGAAAATACACCTATGCTGACAAGTAAAACGCGAGGACAACAGGTTGTTGTTAATACACCAGAAGGCAGTGTTACAGCGAATAAAGTTATTTTAGCGACCAATGCATTCACTAAACATAAAAAGAAAATCAGTACACGGGTAGCCGCCATTCGCGACCGCATTGTCATGACTGAGCCACTTACTGAAGCGCAGATTGCTGAGCTTGGTTGGAAAAACAGACAAGGTATTTACGATACTAGAACGCAGTTAAACTATATGCGCTTAACCAAGGATAACCGTGTTTTATTTGGTGGTCGTTTAGGTTACTTTTTTGACAACGATACCGATCCAGAACATGATAAAACTCCTGAGCCATTTATTAAATTGGTGGGCATGTTATACAAAACGCTACCGGCATTAAAAGATATTAAAATATCGCATGCGTGGAGTGGCCCTATCGCTTTAACAACCAGAATGGCAGTGCATTATCAGTATTATCACGGTGGAAAAATGATTTATGCTGGTGGTTATTCTGGTTTTGGTGTTACCGCAAGTCGCTTTGCCTCACGTGTTGCCTTAGCGATTGTTGATGATGTTGATATTCCTGAACGTAATTTAGAGTTTTCGAAAACCGTTCCTGCTTGGATCCCACCTGAGCCATTTCGTTGGATTGGTGCCAAGATCACTATGTATGCATTAGATACCTGTGATGCAAAAGGTGGCTGGAGAATACCTTGGTTAAACCTTGTTGATAAAATGGGTTTCCCATTAAAGCCGTAAGTCATTTCTCTCCCAATTAGCTTGAAATCTTATAACCCGAATTTTAAATTATTATCAATATGGCAGTAACGCTAAAGCGTTATTGTGATATTGGTTCACATGACTATTTAAGTTATATACCCGCTACCATTCAAAGTACTCGATTTCAGTGGGAGTTAAAAACGATTTAGGCAAGGTATTCATTGTAAGGAATGGTTGTTCCATTGTTCAAATGAGTAACGTAGCATAAATCGTTTTTAAACCCATCGTAGAAGGATGTGAGTCATTCCATTTTGTTGTTGTAGTAATAAAATAGGGAATAACCATTATTTAATCACTGCGCCTAAAACTGAAATGACTCACAACCTCTGAAACACGCATCTTGATTGGTAACGGGTATAAGATATCAGTAAGCACTGCGTGATGAGCATACACAATCCTTACTTATTTTGGTAGAATGGAATAATTTAAGGAGAGCACTTTTATGCCAAATTACGTTGTAGGACACAAAATACCTGATTCAGATTCTATCTGTTCAGCTATCGCATTATCATATTTAAAAACCACGCTAGGCGAGGAAACTGTTCCTGCTCGTTTAGGTGAGCTTACCCCTGAAACGATGTTTATCTTAGATAAGTTTGGTTTTGAACAACCAGAGCTAAAAACTAGCTATGCTGGCGAAGGCGTTTATATTGTTGATCACAGCGATATTGAACTTGCTCCAGATGATATTGATGAAGCGACTATCTTAGGTATTATTGATCATCACAAACTTGGTGATTTAACAACGTCTACACCGCTTGAAATATGGGTTCGCCCAGTAGGCTGTACTAATACAATCATCAAAATGATGTATGATTTCAATAATGTTGAGATCCCAAAAAATATAGCGGGCGCGATGATGTGTGCCATTTTAAGTGATACCGTTATTTTTAAATCACCTACTTGTACAACTGCAGATATTAAATGTGTAGAAGCATTAGCTGAAATTGCTGGGATTGAAGATTTTAAAGAACTTGGCATGGATATGTTTAGAGTAAAATCTGCTGTTGAAGGTACTCCTGTTAGAGATCTAGTAAAACGAGATTTTAAAGATTTCAATATGAACGGCAAAAAAGTGGGTATAGGCCAACTTGAAGTTATTGATTTAGCCGTTTTTGATGACATTAAAGATGCGTTATATGCTGATATTGCTGAGTTAAAAGCTGAGGGTGATCGTCACAGTGTTTTCCTACTATTAACTGATATTATGAAAGAAGGCTCAGAGTTGTTGATTGCGAGCGATAGCGATACGTTAGCTGAGCAAGCATTTGGTGTTACACCAAAAGAGGGTAAAGCTTGGTTAGACGGTGTACTTAGCCGTAAAAAGCAAGTTGTGCCACCACTGCAAGAAATTCTTCTCAAATAGCAAGCATTGAACAGAAATTGAATAAAAAAAACCCAGCAATTGCTGGGTTTTTTTATGGGGATAATTAAATATTACGCACGTTCAAATACTGTTGCAATACCCTGACCTAAGCCGATACACATAGTAGCTAAACCAATATTAACATCTTGCCCTTCCATCAAGTTAATCAAGGTACCTGAGATACGTGAACCTGAACAACCTAAAGGATGACCTAATGCAATAGCACCACCATTTAAGTTAATTTGATCCATTTTATCTTCCACTTTTAATGAGCGAACACAAGACAATGCTTGTGCAGCAAAAGCTTCATTGAATTCAAATAACTCAATATCTGCAATAGATAAACCAGCACGTTTTAGTGCTTTCTTCGTCGCAGGAACTGGACCAAAGCCCATGGTAGCAGGATCGCAACCAGCAACAGCCATACCACGAATTTTAACGCGTGGTGTTAAACCTAGTTCTTTTGCTTTAGCAGCAGACATAACCAACATGGCTGAAGCGCCATCTGATAACGCAGATGAAGTACCTGCAGTTACTGTACCGTTTGCAGGGTCGAACACTGGGCGTAATGCTGATAAGCTTTCCGCTGTTGTTTCAGGACGAATAACTTCATCGTGCTCTACTAATGTAAGTGCACCAGTAGCATCATGACCTTGTGTTGCAACAATTTCATTATCCCAACGACCAGCTAATTGTGCTTCATAAGCTTTTTGATGCGAACGTGCACCAAAGGCATCTTGCATTTCACGGGTAATACCGTGTTGCTTACCTAATAACTCAGCCGTTAAGCCCATGTTACCAGAGGCTAAAGCGATATTTTTATTCAGTGCTGGATCAAAATCAACGTCATACATCATAGGTACGTGACCCATGTGCTCTACGCCACCAATAAGGAATACATCGCCTTGTCCTGACATGATGCTAGTACTTGCTTGATGTAACGCTTCCATAGAAGAGCCACATAAGCGGTTTACCGTAACGCCACCAATAGACTTTGGTAAACCAGCAAGCAATGAAGCATTACGTGCAATATTGAAACCTTGTTCTTTAGTTTGTTTCACACAACCCCAAATAACATCTTCGATGTCTTCTGGGTTTAATGCAGGGTTACGTACTAAAATTTGTTTCATTAAGTGTGCTGATAATGCTTCAGCACGTACATTACGAAAAACACCGGCCTTAGAGCGACCCATTGGAGTTCGGATGCAGTCTACAATTACAACTTCGTTCATTTTATTCTCCTCGGCTTAAGCTAATTTAACATCAGTAGTGAAATATGATTTACCTGACTTTGCCATTTCACGTAGGCCATCAGTTACATGATAAATTTCGCCTAAATCAGCATACTTATCAGCCATTGCGATGAAGTTATCTAAACCTAGAGTTTCTAAGTAGCGAATTGCACCACCTCTAAATGGAGGGAAACCAACGCCATAGATTAAGCCCATATCAGCTTCAGCTGCGGTATCAACCACACCTTCTTCTAAACAACGAACCACTTCATTAACCATAGGGATCATCATTCGAGCTATGATCTCTTCGCTGCTGAAGTCTTTTTTATCAGCACAATGTTGACCAAGTAATTCGTAAGCAACAGGAGCAGGAACTTTCATTGGACGACCACGTTTATCTTTGATGTGATCGTAAAAGCCTTTGCCATTCTTTTGACCTAAACGTTCGTTAGCATAAAGGGTGCTAACAGGGTCATTGTCAATTTTTTTCATACGCGTAGGGAAACCAGCTGACATAACACCTGTACAGTGATCAGCAGTATCAACGCCAACAACATCAAGTAAATATGCAGGGCCCATTGGCCAACCGAATTGTTTTTCCATTACTTTATCAATAGCGGTAAAGTCAGCACCTTCAAGTACTAACTGGCTAAAGCCAGCAAAGTATGGGAATAAAACACGGTTAACATAGAAACCTGGGCAATCATTAACAACAATTGGGGATTTACCCATTTTAGCGGCATAAGCCACTACTGCCGCAACAGTTTCATCCGAGGTATCTTTACCGCGAATAACTTCTACTAATGGCATTTTATTTACAGGGTTGAAAAAGTGCATACCACAGAAGTTTTGTGGACGTTTTACGCTTTGCGCCAATAAATCGATTGAGATAGTAGAAGTATTTGAAGTTAGAATAGCATCTTCACTGATTACACCTTCAACTTCAGCTAAAACCATGCCTTTAACTTTAGGGTTTTCAACAACAGCTTCAACAACAATATCTACGTCTTTAACACTGTCATAACTTAATGATGGAGTGATGTTGTTTAATACACCAGCCATTTTCTTAGCATTCATACGACCACGTTCAACTTGCTTAGTTAAAATGCCCGTAGCGGTTGTTAAACCTAAATCAAGTGCTTGATCATTAATGTCTTTCATAATGATTGGGGTGCCTTTATAAGCAGATTGGTATGCAATACCACCACCCATAATACCAGCACCTAATACAGCCGCTTTATTGACTGCTTTTGTCGCAAGTTTACTTGCTTTCTTAGCTTTGCCTTTGATTACTTGGTCTGCCATAAACAAACCAATTTGTGCTGTAGCGGCATCTGTTTTCGCTAATTTAGCAAAACCAGCATTTTCGGCAGCCATTGCACCAGTGCGATCTAACTTAGCACTAGCAATCAATGTATTTATCATGACCATTGGGGCAGGGTAATGCTTACCAGCTTTAGCAGCAATCATACCTTTACAGGTAGTTGATGACATGATTAGTTCTGTAGGTGATAAATTTAATGGTTCAAGCTTAGGCTGGCGTTTCGCGCGCCAATCTAATTTGCCATCAATGGCCAATTTAAGCATGCTAATAGCAGCAGCATGTAAATTTTCTGGCTCTACAACAGCATCAATAGCACCTTGTGCTAGTGCTGCTGCAGGTTTAAATGCTTTACCTGTAGACATCCAAGTTGCGGCATTATCGAAACCAATAACGCGTGGTAGTCTTACTGTGCCACCAAAACCAGGCATTAATCCTAGTTTAACTTCTGGTAGTCCGATACTGGCATTAGTCGCTGCAACACGGTAATCACATGCAAGCGTCATTTCACAACCACCACCTAAAGCGATGCCATTAATAGCAGCGATAGTTGGTAATTGAATATCTTCAAATGAGTCAAATACATCTGAGGCACGTTTTGCCCAAGATGCTAGGGTATCTTCTGGTTGGCTAAATGAAACTAAAAATTCTGTAATGTCAGCACCAACAATAAATGTTGATTTACCTGAGGTAACAATTACCCCTTTGGCTTCACTGCAATCATTTATAGCTGCAACTACAGCGATGTACTCTGCAAAGGTTGCTTGATCGAATTTATTTACTGAGCCTTGGGCATCGAACTTAAGTTCGACGATACCATCCTCAAGTAGCTGAGCACTAAGGCTTTTGCCTTGATATATCATACTATGTCTCCTTCACCTAATAAGTGGTGTTGATGTATTGATGAATATTTATGTTTAGACCAAACCGATAAAAATACCCATTTGGCAATTAATATGTTCTGTTTTTAGCTATGCCTGAAATTAATCGACAACTGAGTGTGCCTTTAAAGAAAGTAAAATGCAATAAATTTAAAACAGCTGTTTTAATTGTTTGTTTGTTTTCGGGCGTTGATTAATAAAAAGACAAATAAAAAAGCACTCTATCCATTAAGAAAAGAGTGCTTCAATAAATATTGGTAATAATAAGCCATGCTAAAGCTTATTTTTTGTAGTGTTAACTTTGTTGTTGTAAAAAATTGATAAACTCATCAGCTGGCATTGGTTTAGCGTAATAGAAACCTTGTACCTCATCACAGCCTAATTCAATTAAACGCTCTTGCTGCTCAATTTCTTCAATGCCTTCAGCAATGACTTTAAGTTGCATCTTTTGGCCTAAGTTAATAATAGTTTCGGCAATAACCGATTGACCTTCTTTATGAATATCAGTAACAAAAGCACGATCAACTTTTAGGCGATCAAGAGGAAGTTTTTGTAAGTAACTTAACGAAGAGAATCCCGTACCAAAGTCATCCAATGCTATGCTTATACCTTGGGCTTTCAACTTGGTTAATGCATCAATGATGATTTGCGGTTCATCCATTAAAATGTTTTCAGTAATTTCTAACTCAAGTTTGTTCGGTTTAATTTCATGTTGAGTCATTGTATTGATTATATTATCAACAAAATTATCTTGTCTAAATTGTGGGATAGATACATTGACTGAAATACTAAGCTCAGAAAAATTTTCTTCTAATATCTTTAACTGCTTACATGCTTGGCTAATTACCCAGTCGCCGATTTCAATAATTAAACCTGAATATTCGGCTAAAGGAATAAAAACAGCAGGGGAAACAAATTTACCATCAGCAGTGCGCCAGCGTAATAACGCCTCAGCACCAATAACTTTACCTGTAGTTAATGATAATTGTGGCTGATACCAGAGCTCGAGACAGTTATTGGCAAAATCATTCCGCAGTTGGCGAATCATGTTTAGGCGCCATTGCATTTGATCTTCAATATCAGAATGATAATAAGCAAAATGCTCTAAACGATTCTTTTTGGCGATATTCAACGCAATATTAATTTGATTTAGTACTTGTACGCCACTGCTTTGCGCATGTTCTTTAGTACACAAGCCAAAGCAAGCATTGATTGGCAGGTGTTGTTCGCCTGCAGCAAAAGGTTGGTGGAATAAAGCAATTAACTTTTCAGGGGTTAAACAATCTGCTGGACCAATAATACCAAAAACGTCTGCCCCTACGCGTGCAAGTTCACAGTCACAACCTATGCTTTGTATTCGTTGACCTACAGCAGTAAGCAGCTGATTACCAATATCTTGTCCTAAGGCATCATTAATATCACTAAAATGGTTAATATCAATTAGGGCGGCAACGGTATTTTGACATTCGTTTTGAGCAAAATTATCAAGTAAGCGAACGAACTCAAGACGATTCGGTAAGTTAGTTAACCAATCTCTATAAGCAGCGTTGGTAAGCTTTTGAAATAGGTGTACATTTTCATAGCCTACTGCGACACCCGTTAAAAAGACATTCAATAATTGTGTTTGGATTTCGGTTAACGGACTAGAAATTCGGACATGAATGACTGCACGATAATCACCTTTAGCAACATAAAGGTTGAGGCTGTCATCGAGATACTGATGCTTTTGTTGTAAGTAACAAGCTTTCACTTGTTTACTCGCGTGGTGATCTTGTAACGTATCAATTTTTTGATTGATTAAATTATCATCAAAACCCATTTGCGCTAAAACATAAAAGCTCAAGTCATCGATGTTATCAATTATGCCTTGGCCTCTAGCGCAAAAAACTGCTGATATATCATCACTGATGAGGGTTCTTAATTGTGCTAAGACGCTTTGACTATAAGTCGAAAGGGAATGCTGAGAAGATAACTCAGTAGCGCCAGAAACAATTTTCTCAAGACCTTGACGGTTTTCATTGACGGTAGCTATTTGTTGGAAAGAGCGAATAGCGGCAAAAACGGTAGTGACTAACTTACGGCGAGTTAGCTCTGTTTTTGTTTTATAATCATTGATATCGTATTCTTTTATCACACTCTCTTCAGGAGCATAGCCAGGTTGCCCTGTACGTAAAACAATACGGATATCTTTTCGCTGTAATGTCTCTCTTATATATTTGACAACATTTAGCCCGGCATCATCAGTTTCCATGACTACATCGAGTAGTACGAGAACTATGTCATCATTTTTTTCAATTAGTTCACAGGCATCTTTACCTGAATAAGCATGTAAGTACTCAAGACGGCGACCTAAGACAACAAGGTCTGATAATGCCAATTGAGTCACAGAATGAATTTCTGGATCATCATCAACAATTAGGACTTGCCAAGTTTCATTACTGCCAAACGCTAAAATTTCGTCTTCATCACTATCATCGATGAATAAAAAGTCATCATGTGAATTTTCTGATGCTTGCATACCGCCCTCATAACTAAGCATATTATCCGGAAATATAAATAGTTAAAATTGAAATTTATTTTAATGAACTTAACTATAACTCAATACTACTTTTTTACACCATTGAGGCTGTCTCTTATACACATCTGACGCTGCCGACGAAGAGGATAGTGTAGAT
>CAJXRC010000050.1 GCA_913058405.1 uncultured Colwellia sp.
TAAGAGACAGGTATTGATGTTAACTTGCTAGAATGGATTGATAGGTCAAACACCTCCGTACATTCCTTTAGTTTTTCTTGTTTGAAGAATAGCTAAGTTCTAGCGAATCTTAATCGTGTTAGTAGTAAAGGGCATTCGAAAATGCAGTCAAAAACTTTTATTTTTATTTTAATCGCTTGTGGAACGGTGATAGGGCTTGCAGGCACTGACTTAGTGTTACCTGCTATTCCTATGTTACCAACTTATCTTGGAGGTGATTTAAAGGCTGCTCAATGGGTGTTAGCTGCATTTGCTTTAGGCACAGCCATAGGTTTACTTATGTATGGAGAGTTAGGTTCTCGCTTTAAAATAGGAAACTTATTAGTGGTATCTTTGCTTAGCTATGCAACCATTTCATATATTTCAACCTATGCAACTTCACTATTTGAGTTATCATTTTTACGTTTTTTTCAGGGAGTTGTTGCCGCTGGCCCAGCAGTTTTTGCACCTGTGATGGTTAAATCAATGTTTGAATCACGCGCTGCAATTGCAATGCTTGGCCGTATTGGTAGTCTTGAATCAGTTACTCCTGCACTAGCACCAATACTTGGTGCATGGTTACTGGAAATGTTTGGTTGGAAGGCTTCATTTTATATCACTGCGATAACGGCATTACTTTTAAGTATTATTTGGTTGCTCAGTAAAAAAACTAGGCAAGGTTTTGGTTATTCACAAAACTCAACAGAGGGATACTTTTCACTCGTTAAAAATAGGAGTTTCATACGCCATGCATTAAGCCAAGCTTTCACTTTAGGTGCACTTATAGTAATTGTCTTTGCTGCTCCAACAGTCATAACAACCACTATGGATGGCAAGTTGTCAGACTTCATTACTATGCAAGTGATAGGCGTTGCTTTTTTCATCGTTAGTGCAAATACATCACATAAGTTAGTAGAGCGTTTTGGTGATGAAATAGTAATTACTTTTGGCTCTGCGCTATCTGCGCTAGGGTGTATTGCTATTTTTTCTCTTGGTCTATTTTCGTCAAAGCCCTCCGTAGAATTATTGTGGTCTTTCTTTGTATGCGTAAACTTAGGGTTTGGCATCAGAGCACCTGTAGGATTTTATAAGGCTCTTCAATCTGCTGGAACCAATGAATCTAGAGGCTCTGCTCTTATTGTATTATTTATAATGCTTACTGTGGCTATTGGTACAGCACTGGTTGCACCATTCATTGAAGAAGGCTTAGTGTACGTGGGAGCAATAGCTGCAAGTATTTCCATTGCTTCTGTATGGTTGTCGTCTAGATTTGCCGATAGCTGGGAAAAGCGATTCGTTGCAGAGGAAATTAGCTAGTAATAAAGAGACATATACCTGCCCCTAGTTTGGAGCAGGTATTTTTCTTAAATAATATCGTCTTTATAAAAATATGAATTACTCTTTTGATGTAGTTCTAATTCATATTAATTAACTGAGCTTTTTAATTATTTAAAAATTCAGAAAGCACGTCAATATCTTTTACTTCTAGTTGATTAGAAATTTTTTCTACAAACCCCATACTTAGTAATTCACTAACCACACGTCTATAGACTCTTTCCGAGCAGCCAAAACGTTCTGCTTCCTTATAGCCTTGAGTAAAATTAATGTTCGGTTTGTTCTTTAGATAGCGTTGCTCAATGTCCCAAGCAATATTATATATTAAAGGATGTAATATTCTGTTTGTTGTGACTTCAACGGTTGTTTGATAATGCCGTGAAAGTGACTGACAAAGCCATATTGATATATTAGGTTCGTTTTGCATTAACTCAATGATAAACGTAATTGGAATAACAGTCACTTTTGTTTTTTGGCTCGCGCATACATCAAATTGACATTTCGTACCTGTATGTAATTCAATCTCCCCAATTAGGTGATTATGAGCAGGATAACGACCAAGGCTTAAAAAGCGACCGTTTCTAGCAGAATGTCCAACAGTGAATTGACCCGATTCAATCCAATATAACTCACGCAATTCTTGCCCCTGTGTGATTAGAAGATCACCAGAGCTGAATTCCCTTTCTTCCAGTTTATGTTCATTTTTAAGCTTTATAAATAGCTCATAACCTTGTTGAGCAGAGTTTTTTAATGTTTCCATTTTAAAGCGAACTATTTGTTTGGTTAATAGAATCAAACATTAACATTGACGGAAAAATTATGCGCTAAAATTAATTACTACAAGATTTATTTCTACTGCATAGAAGTTTTTGTTTTTTAAGTATTAAGTCAATGTCTACTATTTTGAGGCAAGATCACAGAGCGATTATCGGACATTTATTTGCCCGATAATCGCTCTACTTAATGGCGGTTTTTTATAACTTTGCTCAATTGTAAATATGTTACTTAATAATAAAAGATTACTTTTTCAATTTCGCTTTCCTATTCTTTGCGATGCTCAAACCATCTCTTAAATTTAACGTCATTAAGCTTATATTGATAAAGCCCGCAAGCAGTTCAATTATTTGTACTGTATAAAAAGTAGTGTCTAAGGTTCCTGAAACAGCAGTATTTTTTAGGAAAATTGCAGCTGGTATAAGTATCAACACCCCGTTTGCCGCTATAAATGGCATGCGTTTCTTTTTCATACCAATAACACCTGACTTTGCATTTGGCGCAAGTTTGTTGCCAGTTATTCCAGCAATAGCCATCGTAGGTAAAAGTATCCAAATAGCATAAAAAATATAGGTTTTAACCGTTATTATTAACGCCTTATCACCTATTATTTCAGACACTAAACTGCTGAGGAAAAATGTGGATATTAATAACAATGCTATTGTTGCTGAAGCTGCGTGTAATTTGATTAAGTTCTGTCTCATTTTATTTCTCCGGTTACCAAAGTGAACGATATTTCATATGGCATGAACGACATGCTGAGCTTGCCTCATCCATTGCATTTTCTACTTGATTTTCGTCGCGTGCTTTACTCGCTTTTTCTACTTGACGGTAGAATAAAGACCAATCATTTATCTTTTTTTCAAAGCTAGGCCATTCTTTCAAAATCTTTTTTTTGCTACGTCCGTCCCCAATAGATTCTTTTGGGAATAGCTGCTTAAGTTTCAAAACATCCTGACTAACTTGATTTGCTAATCTTTCTGATTTTTCCCAATTCAATTCATCAACTAAATCTTCTAACATTTCAGTATTTTTTTCAATTTTCTTAAACAGCTGTTGTCGCTCTTTTGTCACCGGTTGTTCAGCGTAGGAGTTACCGCTAGAGACAACGAAAGCAAGCGCAATGAATAGCCAGTTCTTCATGTTCATTTTCTCATTCATTTAGATTAAGTTGGTGACAGCATAACTTGCAAATGATATATTTGCAAATGCAACATTATCATTTGTGAGGTTTATATGTTAAAAGTTTGGGATATACCAACAATAATTTACCATTGGGTTCAAGGTACTCTATTTATAGGTTTGGCATTTAGTGGATTTGGTTTTTTTGGCTCTGAAGTATTACATGAAAGGTTTGGGGTCATATTAGCCATATTAATTTTATGGCGTATTGGTTGGGGATTTATCGGAAGTGATACATCTCAATTCAAAAATTTTGCGCCAAGCATTAATAAATTGCGAGATTATGTCAAAGGTAATGAAAAACAGTATGTTGGACATAACCCTCTAGGAGGGTTAATGGTACTTTTAATGTTGACGCTGCTATTTTCACAAGCTTTAACAGGAATTGCCTTATCAGAGCTTATTGACAGTAAAGCCATTTTCGAACGACAAACGATTAAATTTTTAAAAAATGTTCATGAAATGAACGCATTAGCCTTAATAGTAGTTAGTTGCATACATATATTGGCAATTTTGCTTTATCAATTAAATGGAAAGCCTCTATTGATGGCTATGATAACGGGTTATAAAAAAAGCAAAGAAACCGCTATTCTTCTTTATTTTGCCAGTATACGTAAAGCGTTTGCTTTATTAGCTATATGCACTATAGCTATGATGTTTATTCTTAAATTAATGAGTTAGGAGATATGATTATTGACAATCCATATGAACCAAAGTTACCTAGAAATATGAGCTTTGGATGGCACATTGCCGTACTAGGTGCCAACATGAGCGATAGTTTAGATAAAGAGCTTAAAAGTATCGGTTTAAGTATAAATCAATGGCCGACACTTTTTGCTTTATGGGAAGAAGATGGCTTAACTCAAACAGAACTGACCAGCCGATGCAATACCGCACACTACACTACGACGCGTTTATTGGATTCGTTAGAAAAAATGGGATTGGTTGAGAGACAACCTCATCCTACGAGTAGACGGGCACATCTCGTTTACTTAACTGAGAAAGGAAGAAACCTTGAAGAAGAGGCCGTTACTAAAGCACGGGCTGTTAATGCTAAGTTTTTAAGCTCACTTTCTAAAAAAGAACAAGAGCAAGTAGCGTCACTTATTTTAAAAATGACAACGGCTCCACCAGTATAGATAAAAATATAAATGACTAATGATGAATTCCTATTTTATCTACACTACTGAATAGCTATATTCGGCGTAAGGTTTACATTAAGTGACGAGAAGTCGACGGCATCAATGATGCTTGAACCAGCCCCACAAACGAGTAGTAAATTTTGGTTAGTGTTTCCCTAAATATGAACAGGATTTCACAAAAGCTAATGTCAGCAATTGCCTAGGAGCTGAAGTATTGATTTAGTCACTCGTGATTGCCGCAATTCGCACTATCGAGACTTAATCACTTTTGCCACTTTACTGACTTATTTAGACGATGTTTTACCTTAAATAAATAATTCTATCGCCCTCAGGCTGTTTGAATGTTCTCCTCTAATGGCATCGCACACTTTAATAAAGGATAATCAATCCATTATTAAAGTGTGAAAACGAGTCAAAAAGAAGCTTCAAATCGTTTATTCAGCACTCTCATTATGCACAATGATGAATGTTATAGTCACTCTGCTCACTAGGCTTTGTTAATACGACCAGCAAAACTTATTACAGAGAAAGAATTGCTGCTTTACCGTGGTTTTAAATCATTGTTCATCACCAATCCAAACTTGATGCCATTCATGCAGACTAAAGCCATTTATTGTTACTTCATAATTAACAAACTTATACCCTTTATCAGTCAATAAGTTAAGATATGAGTGAAACAAGCAATCAGATAAGCGATTATAATAAAAACAATGCGTTATAGATTTAATAATTTTGAATTTGATAGTACAAGTTTAGTACTTAAAAAAAATGGTGAGACCTTGGCTATTCGACATAATGAAGCCAAAGTATTGAAACTACTGCTTGAGCATTCGGATAATGTCTTTAGTAAAGAAGATATTTTATCTCATGTTTGGGAAGACAAAGTTGTATCGGAACAAGCTGTTTTTCAAAATATTAGCCATTTAAGAAGCTTGTTGGGTAATCAAGCAATTAAAACCTTTTCAAAACGAGGTTACCAGTGGCAACTCAAAATTGATTCTATTGACTCTGATAGTGAAAGGCTACAGAGCTGTATAAGTTCAAATATAAAAAAGTCGCAAGCAACTTTATTATCAAAATCGAAAAATCAAAATCATTGGCTAATCATTGCGCTAGCCAGTTTGGTTATCTTTATCATTGCCCTAATTAATCTAACTTATGAATCACCTCAAGAAGAGAAAAGATCAGTTATTAAAATGGCTTATATACCTATAAGCAACCAACAAGGAGCTAAGGTTGCTCTTCTTGAAGATAATGAACACTTTGATTTTACCGAACTACCTCAGTTAAATACGGCACATTTTCAAGCTTCAGCGGAGTTTGAGTATCCACTTTTGGCAGATGAACATCCCTTAGTTTTATCTGGTTCTATTCGCACTCATAACAAGCAGACTTATATTGATTTTATATTGAAAGGCCCATTTTCTGATTGGAGAGGTCAAATCTCAGGCATAAGTCAACAAGCTGTTTTAAAGCAGCTTCAACAACATTTACAGCAGCCGGTTATTTATAATCTGCTGAATAAAGTTCAAGCTCCTGAGCTTAAACAAGCAAACTTATCTATTGCTCACCAACAAGCCCCCAATGACCTTATTATCCTTAGCCAACTGATCAATACTTATATAAGGATGGGGGAGCTGGAAAAAGCGATGGTGATGGCTAATAAACTGGAAAAAATTTCTGTTTCACATAACAAAACACAATTTGTAGGCAATGCTCTACTCTTTCAAAGTGAAATTTTAACCCGTAAAGAGTTATTCGAGTTAAGTACCCATAAGCTTAGCAGTGCTATTGAGCAGTTTAAAAAAATTAATGATTTAAGTCGGCAAGCAGACGCTTGGCTTTCGCAGTCTTGGATAGATCATAATCAGAATGACTATCAAGCCATTAGGGAAAGTCTCCTTAAATCAGCACAATTAGCTCTTGATGCCCAAGATAAGGAACGAGAGTTAAGTGCTTTGACTTACCTATCTGTATTAGCATATAAGAATCAACAAGAAGATGATAAATACCTTTATTTAAGACAAGCAGAAAATAAGATGAAGGCTTACCAATTACCTAGTTATCACTTTGCGATAGTGCCATATCACTATGCTATTTTTGCTAAAAGCCTTCAAGACAAAGAGCCTCATTTAAAGCAAGTACTAAAACTTGCTACATTGACACCTGATTTTTGGGCTGCACAAAATAGTCGTCAACAATTGATGAAATACTATATAAGTCAAAACCGCCTGACAGAAGCTCAAGCACTTATCAGTAATATCACTAAAGATAATGCACAGAATTCTTATTTGAGAACCTTGTTATCACAAGCTAAAAAAAATGATGACGAATTTTTGAGCCATGCACAACGTACCTTTGAGCAAGCTGAGTTGGCGGGTAATATTGATCTTAGTTTAGATATGGCGTTACTTATGTGTAGTACAAAAACCACCCAAGTAAATTATGATTTTTATTCTCAATACATTGATGAAAAAGCGACGGACTATTGGCGACTTAATAATGAAGATAAGTTGTTAGCACTGAACTTATAATACCAATTCCATTAAGTTTGTGATCTAGTTGTGCATAGGAAAAATAAATCAGGGCAAGGCTTTCGATTGAGAAATAGCTGGCTATTGGGATTGAGAGCAACGCCACCATGGCGTATTTTAACCAGCACAAGTAGGTAATAATTTAATGGGATTGGTATGATATCCCCTAAAATAGATTAGCTTAAAAAACAATAAAGGCAGCGATATGGCTGCCTTTCATTTTATACTTTACTGAAACTACCCTTGCTTAAGGATTATCCAATTTAGCTTCCAGTTTTTATCAAGTGATTGTATTGTTAGTTTATGTTTACCTTTTTCAAGGTGAATTTTAGCACCTAGTTGAGTTTGCCATTCATTGTAACCACCTGTATTCGTTATTTTTTCTACGGATAACTCTTTGCCATTGAGTAATATTGCGAAGCCCTTAGTGTCTCTAGGAGCTGCCACACGGTAGCTAAGCTTGTAACTTCCTGATTTTGCTACTTCAAGCTGATAGTCTATTATCGCTTTATCACCTATACCTCCAGACCCCGTTAGATTGAACTTACCATCGATATCAGAGGTTCTCGCTACGCTAGAATCAATAATCTCAGCTGCTGCTTCTGCTTCTATTCTTCCTGGTGCATGTACCCATGACGCTTGAGTTTGAACAGTATTGCTATAGTCGCTTTGTTGGTGATGTCTCACCGCCACCACAGTATATTCATATTGATGACTATCAATATTGGCATCTTTAAATGTCGTTTCAACTAAGTTTGCCGCTAATAATTTAAAAGTGCTGCCAGTGGCAGCATTTCTATAGATGCGATAACTTTCAATATCAGTATGTGCGCTCTTGTCCCAGTTTAAGATAACAAGACCATCTTCTTGATTTAATGTTAAGTTTGTTACCGTCTCTGGATAAGGCAGCATAGCATCACGTTTTAATTGTTCACTGCGCTGAGCCGTTTTTAGCTCCGTGACAAATTTCTTAGTGTTGCTTGATATAGTTGGGGTTGCACCATCAATTGCAATTCTAAATCCTTCTACTGCGCCAACAAAGTCTTCACCCATGACACCTCTTTGGCTAACTGGAAAAGTATTCCAATGCCAGCTGCCACCTCGTGCTACACGGTATTTACAGACATCATCTATCCACGGCTGTCCATTACTGTTTGCACCTATATAATTATCTTTATAACAATCAGCGATAAACTCGACCACATTACTAACCATATCGTGCAAACCAAAAGGGTTAGGTTTATACATACCAACGATACTTGCATAAGCAGAGTGATCTACACAGCTTGACTTACCATTAAAAAAATTAACGTAGCTGGTGCTACTATCCCGTTGTAAAATATTTTCACCGGTTAAGTCGGCGGTATTTTCATATTCACAAACTAGGGTTTGTTCAGGATCGTCACCAAAATAATATTTACTGCTAGTACCTGCCCTCGCGGCATATTCCCATTCAGCTTCACTCGGTAAACGATAGGGGCGGCCCGTTTCTTTTGCTAACCACTGGGTATAAGCATTGGCCGCTCGCCAACCGATACAATTTACCGGTTGAAAATCACTGGTATTAAGAGAATTATTTTCCCATGTACCATCGGTTTCACCATAATTAAACCAACCATTTAATTGATGGGTGCATTTTGATGGCATTTTATAACCAGACTCTTCAACAAAATGGCGAAATTCTTTTACCGTTACTTCATATTTCCCTAAACTAAATTCAGTTAACGTTACTTTATGGATCGGTTGGGCATCTTCTTCATCGATCCCCCCCATCTGAAAGCTACCTGCAGGAATGGTAACCATCATGGGTTCAATTAACTCGCTGGCATTCTCGTTTGCATAAATTTCAGCGCTATTTACTGATAAAAATAGCGGGACTATTAATTTGTTTAATTTCATTGAGCTTTCCTTTTTAATGAGAGCGTCATAATGAAAACATAAGCAAATAAAATCTTATTAAAAATCTAAATGTGGGTGAAAATAGAAAAAACCTAGATTAAAAGTATTTTTAAATAACATAAGTAACTAAAATAATGAGATATTATTTGTATTTCAAAATACCCAAAATTTTTATGTCTAATAGTGTGTAGTGGTTGGATCAAGTTAGGCTTAAAGGCTATGCTGCTACTATTTAATTGATGACGCTTTAAGAACTAGCTAGTTTCACCGAGTACTTTACCGACATTATTGATGATTAACTCTCTTAACCAACGGTGCCCGTTATCATGATCAAAATGTTTATGCCAAAGTAACACATAGGCTCCATCTGCAAACTCAACAGGTACATTCAACACTTCTAAATTAAAATACTTTGCCATTTGGCTAACATGCCTAGCGGGAGCACATAATATTAGATCGCTTTGCTCACACAGGCTCATAGCACTATGAAATTCAGGCATATCAATAGCAATATCGCGATATAAGTTTTCTGTTTTCAGCACTTCATCAAGCAGCCAATGATCTTTTCCGCCAATGGTAACTTGTATATGTCGATATTGAAGAAAAGTCTCTAAATTCCACTTTTTATTTAATGCAGGGTGGTTTTTTCTAACTAAGCATAAAGAGTGCTCTTGCAATAATTCTGTATAATTTAGTTCTGCTGGAATATGTTTGATGTGCAAAGGAGAGCGATGATCCCACTCTCGACAAGCAATACCTAAATCCACTTCACACTTAAGTAATTGGGTAAGACTATCTTCATCCCATGTATTAGTTTTTAAAGTGATATTAGGTGCTTGGTTGAGCAATTCAGGCATAAATGAAGGAAAAGTTAATGAACAAGCGGTATCAGCTAAATGAATACGAAATTTTCGGCTGCTCTTACTAGGGTCAAACATTGTGGGCCGAGTAAGTTGCTCTAGTTGTTGAATCACTAGTGTTAATTGTGGCGCTAATTCTAACGCGCGTGGCGTTGCTTTAAGTCCTTGGGCTTTTCGCTCAAACAGTTGGTCAGCAAACATTTCTCGAAGCCGAGATAGATGCTTACTTACCGCTGATTGGCTTAAATTTAGCCGCTGGGCTGCTGCTGAGACATTGCGCTCTTGCAGTAATATTTCGAATACTTTTAATAAATTGAGATCAAATTTACTCATGGATTTAGCTCACTCAGTAAAATTCCAGCTTGGAATAATAGAAATCATAATAATTCACTTCTGCTCATAACACTAATCTCTTATACTGCCGTTTCACCAATAAGAGACCGAAAATGACAAACAAACAGCTATTACCCTTATTAATATTAATGGTTATTTTTAGCCCATTAGCCATTGATATATTCTTGCCCGCGCTACCTATTATGGCTCAAGATTTGTCTGTATCTATGACACAAATTCAATGGAGCATCACCGCTTTCATATTAAGTTTGGGTTTTGGTCAACTAGTGGCGGGTCCATTAGCTGATCGTTATGGTCGCAGGCCTGTGGCTATCAGTGGCGTCATTATCTATGGCCTTAGTTCGGTTATCGCCGCTTACTCTGATAGCTTAGCGTTTTTTCTTATTAGCCGTTTAGCACAAGGCTTGGGGGCTTGCGCTATAGTGGTTGCGGCTTTTGCCAGTGTTCGTGATAAATATAACGCCATTGAAAGTGGGGTAATGTACTCTTATCTAAATAGTGCTATTTGCTGTATTCCAGCACTTGCCCCTTTATTAGGCAATGTATTAACTGAAAGTTTTGGCTGGCGAAGTAACTTTGAATTTATGGCTAGCTACGCCGCGTTTGCCGGTGCAATTTTGTTTTTTACCCTCAAAGAAACAAAGCCCGCACACACTGAGCAGCATAAAAGACTTATTACAATGGCTCGATTTACCCCCGTGTTAAAACATCCTGTGTTTCTTTTTAATGCTTTTGTAGTGATGTTAGCCATGGCGATTATTATTGCTTATGTGAGTAGTTCGCCTGCTTGGTTAATGATCGAGCTAGGCTTAGATCAGCAAAGCTTTGTTTACTGGTTTAGTATAAATGCCGTCATTAACATTGTTGCTTGTTTTCTAGCGCCAAGAGTTTTACTTAAGTTTGGTGCTAGAGTCACGATAGGTTTTGGTATGGTTTTGTTGATTGCTTCAGGCTTACTGATGTTTGCCATGCTAGCTTGGCATAGCCCAGTAGCCTTTATGTTACCTATAATGATAAGCTCACTTGGCTTTTCATTACTGATGGGGGCTTGCGCAGGCCAAGCTCTTGCACCTTTTGGTGATAAAGCAGGAGCAGCTTCTGCATTACTTGGTTTTATGCAAATGAGTGGTTCAGCCGTAATTGTTTATTTATTACAATTACTACCGTTAAATGAAGCTGAACAGCTGGTACTACTGATGTTGACTATCATACCTGTCTATATTATCTGGAAGCTCCCTCAAGTTAAAAAACATATCATGCTGGATCTAATATGATGAGTTATGAAAGTAAACGTTCCATTTAGGAATTAAACACCTTGTAACCCTTAACTAATATCAGCGCAGATTTAATCGGTTTTAATAAAGCCAATTTCATAAAATGATGTGTAGTTGTTAGATCAATTTAGCCTTAAATGTATCGTATTCTGTCGATGCTTGAAAGAAAGCTTCCTAATTCCCTTAGATGGCGAAAGCGCCAAAGTAATATAGGGGGTTCATTCACTTTTTATTCACTTTTCATACTTAAATGTTAAATAAAGCTAGAGGATCATAAATCTCAATATGAGAGTTTTAAGTGATCATAATTCTCAACTTAAATGGCAACCTCTTATGTCGGCTATTTTCTAAGGTCTTGAGTTCAAAGAAAGGCAAATGCTTGAGATTCTCAAGTTAAGTGGGCATGTCTAAAATGAAATAAACTGTCGACCCTAAGCTTGTTATAAATCAAATTGATAGCCAATATCAACAAAATCAACAAAATTCAACGGCTTTTTTGTGTCATTAAGTACAAAATTTGTTAGACTTCCCGCCGAATAATAATCGCTAAATCAGCATATAACTTTACAGTCCATTTAGAGAGTAACATGAAACCACTTGTATACGTTTTACTGGCGTTATCAGCAGTGCTTTTTCCAAGCATGGCTTTTGCTTCAGAGGCAGCACATCAGAGTATTGATTTAACTAGTCATTGGATTGGATATACCGCCATTGCTATTTTTGTTCTAGCTTATTCGCTCGTGATTTTAGAAGAGCAATTACATTTAAGAAAGTCAAAACCCGTATTACTTGCCGCTGGTCTTATCTGGATCTTAATCGCTGCTTATTATGGCTCTAATGGTATGCCTCATGCTGCCGAAGTTGCGATTCGCCATAACTTTCTTGAATACGCTGAACTATTCTTTTTCTTATTAGTTGCCATGACTTATATCAATGCGCTTTTAGAACGCAATGTATTTGATGCGCTTCGTGATGTATTAATACACAAAGGCTACAGCTACAAAGCGCTATTTTGGATCACAGGTGTTTTAGCTTTCTTTATTTCTCCAATTGCAGATAACTTAACAACGGCATTAATCATGTGTGCTGTAGTATTAGCGGTAGGTAAAGATGAGCCTAAATTTATCGCAATGAGTTGTATAAACATTGTTGTAGGTGCAAACGCTGGTGGTGCATTTAGTCCATTTGGTGATATTACTACCTTAATGGTATGGCAAAAAGGTATGGTTCAATTCTCTGAATTCTTCCACTTATTCATACCATCAGTTGTGAACTTTGTTATTCCTGCATTTATTATGCAGTTCTTTATACCTGCAGGTAACCCAAGTTCAGAGACAAGTGGCATAACTCCTATCAAAAAAGGTGGTTTAACTATTGTTGGTTTATTTATTTTAACTATTCTTACTGCCGTATCTTTCCATAACTTCCTGCACTTACCACCAGTATTTGGCATGATGTTAGGTCTAGCCTATTTAAAATTCTTTGGTTATTACATTAAGAAATCAGGACAAGGTAAACTGAACACCTCTGACGTTCCTGCGGGTCGTACAAGAACAGACGACTTTGATATTTTTGATAAAATTGCAAAAGCCGAGTGGGATACTTTATTCTTCTTTTATGGTGTTATCCTTGCTGTCGGTGGTTTAGGCTTTATTGGTTACCTTGGTATGGCATCAGAGTTTATGTACGGTGAATTAGGCGCAACTAATGCCAACATTCTAGTGGGTATCTTATCAGCCATTGTTGATAACATACCGGTTATGTTTGCAGTACTAACTATGAACCCAGATATGAACCATACACAATGGTTATTAGTAACACTTACCGCTGGTGTTGGTGGTAGTCTATTATCAGTAGGCTCAGCAGCTGGAGTTGCTTTAATGGGACAAGCAAGAGGTTATTATACCTTCTTCAGTCACCTAAAATGGACCCCTGTTATTGCACTTGGTTACGGTGCTAGTATTTATGTACATTTATTAATAAATTAATAGCTTGTATCAATTGCTTACATTAATAATGTGAGCTTAAAGCAAAGAAATACTTAATCTAAAATTTCTTCATGCTACCCTTAAAAAGCTTCTAGTTTGATAGAGGCTTTTTTATTGAACATTTTTGAGGAATCTTTGTGAATTACTTAAGTAATATAACGACCAGCCAACGACCATGGTTACTGTTGGCATTCTCCGCACTGTGCTTAGAGCTATCAGCCTTATATTTCCAATACGTGCTAGATCTAGCGCCGTGCATCATGTGTGTGTATCAACGCCTCGCTATTTTGGCTATATTTTCCGCTGGTGCTATTGGTACTATCGGACATCAGAATATCGTTGCCCGAATATTAGCTTATGTTTTGTGGGGAGTTGGTGCAATTTGGGGATTAATCATTGCGTTAGAGCATGTAGAAATGCAAAAGAATAGCGGCTCACTTTTCTTTAGTTGTGAATTCGTACCTAATTTTCCTTCTTGGGCACCTTTGCATCAATGGATACCCTTCTTATTCGAAGCGACAGGTGATTGTGGTGAAATAAGTTGGCGCTTTTTCAATTACAGCATGCCACAGTGGATGGTTGTTGTTTATGCATTATTTTCAATAGTATTTGCTGTTGTACTTGTAAACCGTTTGATTTGCTCAAAGAAGCCATAGTCATTAAGTAACAATAAAAAATGAGCAGAGACAGTTATTATTTATAGCGTGTCTCTTCTCTTTTTTCACATTGTAGTGATTACTACATGCCACTGAATCCCTCCTCTTTCGCTCATAACCTGCTTGCTTAGTTTGCTAGAGCAACAAAGAGTTTCAATTCAAGAAGAAATCAAACAAGACTATCGCTTTCCTCTACTTACCGACCATGTTTCAAAAATAGCAGCACTAATAACCAATAGACCGCCAATTAGAGTTAATAAGTCAGGACGTTCATGCAACAAAACAACGGCTAGCACGCTACCGTACAAAGGCTGTAAACAAGAGATTAGTCCAGCGGTTGTAGCTGATAAATACTGTAAACTTGAGGCAAATAAGGCGTGAGGTGTGGCAGTAAAAACAATTCCAACTAATAAAAGCAATAACCAATCACTTTCTGTGACGTGCATTGGTCCTACCTCAACAAATAGACATAACATCAAACAGGCCACTAAGGTCTGATATAACATGGCATGAGGCCCAGAGTAATGGGAAAAATAATTTTTGTGCAGGATATTTCGTAGTGCAAAAAACACAGCAGAAATGACGCCAGTAACAATACCTAACGTAATTTGATTCCCAAAACTAATTTCAGGTATTAACAATACAATACCGGCAATAACCACAAAAGCGGTGATAATATCTTTTATTTTAGGCACGGTTTTATTAAAAAATGGTTCAATAAAAACGGTTATCACGGGATAGGTAAAGAAAGCTATCATACCGACAGTAACGCCTGCCATTTGCATGCCGGTAAAATAAGTGACCCAATGAATTCCGACCACGCAGCCTAACAAGATGGCAATACCATAGTCTTTTAGACTTGCTAATGTTAACTTTTTTTTCTGTAATGTAAGTAAAACAAACAACGTAATAGCGGCTATCCCCGTTCGATAAACGGTTATATCAAGCGCAGGTAAACCAATGAGCTTAGAGAAGAGTGCCGTACCGCCGAAAAGGAAAACTGCACTATGTAAGTAGAGCAAGCTTTGCTGTTCAGCTTTTATTCTAGAGGACGTGTGGGGAGTACTTTTCGTCATGAACGATACGTTATCTAGGTATCAATTAATCAATATCATTCAATGGCCAAATGACAATGTGATCTTCAAAATTATCAATACTCACTTCATTATCTTTAACTATTTTCCCTCTTACCGACATACCTGCTGTATGCATAGCAGACTTTTTACCTTTGTGTAGAAGGGGATGCCATGAAGGCATGCCACGCCCTTCTTGCAGGCGACGGTAAGTGCAACTAGGCGGCATAAAAAATACCGCATCAATATTCTCCTGTGTTAAACGAACACAATCAGGTACTAACGTTGTCCGTTGCTCATATTTGGAACATTGACAAGATTTTTCATTAAGTAAGTGACAAGCAATATTAGAGTAAAAAATATGCTCACCTTCTTTAATATGATCGGTCGGCAAAAGCTCCGAATCCTCGTCAGTATCTTCATCATCGATAAATTTATTTAAGCAACATTTAGCACAACCATCACATAATGACTCCCATTCAGGACGAGTCATTTCTGCCAAGCTTTTAGTTTGCCAAAAAGGGTTTTCTTGTATATTTTTATCGATCATTTACTACTACTTACTTTACTTATGGATTGACGAATGAATTTATTCATACATTACTTAATAGGTGGAAACTTAATACGATCAGATAAATGACCTACAGAACTAACAAAATAATAAGATAAATTCCAGTGCATCAAACTCTTATAATTATCGTAAGCAAGGTATACTCGACCGTTTTCGTTATCTGGGAAGACTAACGCAGCTTTTATGTCAACATTCGGTAAATTAGTACCATCTGAGCGCCTCACACCTAAAGCCTGCCACTGAGCCAGCGTTTTTTCAGTTTTTGACCACGCTTTTAACCAGTTTTTACGACTGCCCGTATTTTTCGGAATGGCTAAAGTATTATCAAAACCTTTCGGTAACTTCACTTGGCGGCCCCAAGTAAGTTCATCATTCCAACCTTCTTTTTGTAAGTAATTGGCCATTGACGAAAAAACATCAGCTTGATTTTGCCAAATATCCTTTTTCCCATCGCCATCACCATCAACAGCGTAGCTTAAAAAAGACGTTGGCATAAATTGATTTTGCCCCATCGCCCCAGCCCATGAACCTTTCATATTTTCGTTACTAATATGGCCTTCATCTAATATAGTTAATGCTGCCATTAGCTGCTTTTTGAAGAACGTTTCACGTCGCCCTTCATACGCTAATGTCGCTAAAGCAGAAATGACATTATATCCACCAGTAAACTTGCCAAAATTGGTTTCAAGTCCCCATAAAGCGACGATAAAACGCGGCTGAACTTGATACTTTTCACCTATCTGGTTCAATATTACTTGATGTTCTTTATATAAAGCTCTGGCTTTATCTACTTTCCACTTTGGCACTCGCTTGGGCAGATAAGTATCAAGGGTTTCAACATTTTCAGGCTGACTTCTATCTGCTTTTACCGCGCGTTTATGAAATTTTACTTCTGCAAAACTTTCATCTATTAACGCTTTGCTAAACCCTTTTGTTAATGCTTCAGCTTTTAGTTTTATGACATATTCAGCAAATCCCTCTTCTGTAAGCTCCGTTTTAGCCGCCATTGAAGAGTTTATGCTCCCAAGGCTAATTAAAACTGACAGAATAATGGTTTTCAGTGCAAAATTCATTAAAGCTCTCCTTGCTCTTTTTTAGCTAACATAGCTGCTTTATGTTCTTTCAATAAGTCTTCTTGTGGCGGTGGTAACTGTAAGTAAAAGCCTTTTTCTATTAAGTTACTTTTCACTTTTTCTAAATCAGCCATTGCTAATTTTTCTTTCGTATCTAAATTAATTAACGTGACTAAGTTTGGCGTGCCAAACGTTTTCATCAACCCATCAGGAACTGAAGAGAAGTCATCTCGTTTATTAACAAAAAGATAAGTTTGGGCTTTTCTAGCACTTTTATAAATTGCACATAGCATAATGGAGACCTATAGATAATTGAGAAAATAGCGTTGAGCTATCAATATATCATGAGCCATGGGTGAACCCCATAGTGACTCAATGAAATATTGTTAACAAAAATGTAAATGTAGAGGGTGCCTTACCTAGTAAATGAAGGCTATTAAATGGTTATTCAAAACCTTGTTGGGCAAAATCTAACAAGGCTTGACCAAACAATTCATTACGCCAATCAGTTATTAACTCAACTTTAGCTGCACTATTTCGAGCACCATTGAGATCAAACTGCCAAGTTAAAAATTGATTGATTTGTTTCTTTGATGCAACATTTTCAATCGCTAAGCCATTCTGCTCACTCGCTGTAATTAAAAACGCTTTTACCTTTTTAAAAATTTGTTTGTAACCAGGATACTCATCTAATCGATTAACCTTTTCAGGATAACTACTAACTTCAGCTTTTTCTGCTTGGTCTAAAACCGCCAGCATCGCTTTACCCTTGTGACGAACATCAAGTGCTTCTGCTCCCTCAAGCGCCAGCATCGCACTGACACTGTTAGGGTTACTTTGTGCTAATGCCATTAACGTATGATCTTTGGCAACAAAACCAATAGGTAAATCACGTTTCTTCGCTTGTTGAAAGCGCCAACTTGCCAGGTATTTTAATGAATTTAGCTGTTTAGGGTTTAAACGCCAACTCATTTTGATATTAAGATACATTTCGCTTTCAATGATAGGGGTAAATTTTTTCTCTATCATGCTCTGTGTTTCTATCTGAGCATAAGCTAAAAAGCCTACTTCAGTAAGTTCAGCTAATAATCTTGGGTAAATAGAAAACAAATGGTCTACATCTGCACTGGCATAGTTCAGTTGTTTTTCTGTTAACGGTCTTTTCGTCCAGTCTGTACGTGATTCTGATTTATCT
Source organism: uncultured Colwellia sp. (assembly GCA_913058405.1). Classification (GTDB taxonomy): domain Bacteria; phylum Pseudomonadota; class Gammaproteobacteria; order Enterobacterales; family Alteromonadaceae; genus Colwellia. Next base: position 17,929 of record CAJXRC010000050.1, read on the forward strand.
AATTCTATACCCGTATAGTGCTTTACCATGGCTGCATAACCAAGCGACAAACCGTGCCCTAAAAATGACATCATGATCTGACTATCAATTAAGTTTACCGGTTTACAGTCCCCTGCTGTTAAGAAGACTTCTAAATCTTCAGAACATGCATGTAGCACTTTAGTGATATTTTCATTAGTAAGCAGCGCCCAGAAAGGTGATAAATCATCAATTGCTAACGGGTCAATAAGCGCTAATTGCTCACCATCACATATTTGAAGTAACCCTAACTTAGCATAGAGAGTGCGTGTCCGAACAAACTCTGTATCTATGGCCAACACTGTCGCTTGACTGAGTTGTTCACACAAATTATTTAAGCTGTTCTGGTCTTCAATTAATTGATAATTCATATTTTTAATTCAACTACGGCTACTTATGACGGCGACGAGTACTTTGCTGGTGACGTTGTTGATGCTTTTTAACTGAACGACGAATACGACGACTCTTCGCATTATCCATTGCTTTTTCATCAACTTTAACTTTACTAGCAGCTTCAGGGGTTAAGTTAACTAATTGACGATAGTAGTTCACTTCTTTTAATGCTAACTCTCTCCAACCACCCATAGGTAATTGTCGCTGCATTTCCATATCACCATAACGTACACGAATAAGACGACTTACTTGTACATCTTGGCTTTCCCATAAACGACGAACTTCGCGGTTACGTCCCTCAGATAAAACCACGTGGAACCAATGGTTCCTTCCTTCTCCGCCACGGTAAGTTATTTTTTGAAAACGAGCCATACCATCTTCTAACTTAACGCCTGTACGCAATGTTTGTAACATCGCTTCGTTAATTTCACCGAAGACACGTACTGCGTATTCACGCTCAACTTTTTGTGATGGATGCATTAATCGGTTAGCTAATTCACCATCAGTTGTGAACAGCAACATACCTGAAGTATTAATATCTAAACGACCAACGGCAACCCAACGACCTGTTTCAAGTGGCGGTAAACGATCAAAAACGGTTGGTCTTCCTTCAGGATCTTTACGTGTACACATTTCACCTTCTGGCTTGTTATACACAAGAACACGACAAATATCTTCTTCTTGAGCAGTGAGTTTAACATGATGTCCATCAAGGCGAATTTGTTCTGTGCCTGTAACTCTGTCACCTAAAAAGGCCACTTTACCGTCAATGCTGACACGACCTTCACTGATCATGGTCTCCATTTCACGGCGAGAGCCTTTACCAGCTCGTGCTAATACTTTTTGCACTTTCTCTGAGTCTGAATGCGTTGCTTTTTGAAAGTCGACCTTTTCTACTTTTTCAGGTTCTTTCTTGTGCTGGCCTTTTTTAGTAGCACTTTTCTTTGCAACATCTTGCTTGGTCATCCCCTTCTTAGCACTGCCTTTCTTCTCAGTACCGCGCGTGCCATATTTTTTATCCAAGGCTTCGTCTTTTCTTGCTTGTTTTTTCTTGTCAACCGTCATCATCTTTTACTCTGTTACGTCAGTAGCAGCTCCCTTGAAGCTAACTTCTGGCTCATTGTTCAGGTTCAATTATCTTGCAACGTGCATATTGATTTGCACGTTATTTTAGATTATTGAAATGGAGAAGGATCACCCTCTCCTACGCGTATTATTTCAATACTGTCATTAGAAAAATCAATTACAGTGGTAGGATGTTCTCCTAAATATCCACCGTTGACGATAAGGTCAACTTGATGCTCTAACAAATCTCGAATTTGCTCAGGATCATACTCAGCCATATCTTGGCCAGGCATAATTAAACTGGTAGACATTATAGGCTCTGCAAGTTCAGTCAACAAGGCTTGTGCAATAGTATTATCAGGTACTCTTATGCCTATTGTTTTCTTTTTAGGGTTTAATAAACGCTTAGGGACTTCCTTACTGCCTTTGAATATAAAGGTATAGGCGCCGGGAGTATTACTTTTCAATAGCCGATAAGCAGTATTATCTACCCGTGTATATTCTGATATTTGTGATAGATCTTGGCAAACCAACGTAAAGTTATGCTCTTTGTCTATGTCTCTGATCCGACAAATACGCTCTAACGCTTTCTTATCACCTAAGTGACAACCTAACGCATACCCTGAATCGGTCGGGTAAACAATCACACCACCCTGTTTAATAATGTCCGCCGCTTGTTTCATTAAACGGCCTTGGGGATTATCAGGATGTACATAGAAAAACTGACTCATGAGACTTTCCTTTTCTTTAAAGCTTATTGATCGTTTATTGTCAGTTGAAACGGTTAATTGTTATGTTTGACAACGTTTCTTATTGTTCTCGTTATTGCCATTGTGCCCAAACAGGTTTAGCACCAACAGGCATAGTAAGATTGCGACCTAAATCACTCCATTTATTCGGGTAATGAAAGTCGGATCCCATAGAAGCATATAAATTATATTCTTGGCAATAAGCCAACATTTTTTGTCTTTGGTCTGGGCTCATTTGTGGCAATACCACTTCTAAACCGTCACCTGCCGCTTCGCTAAATTGAACAATCAAACGTCGTAACCACTTAGCAGAAAGATCATATCGAATAGGATGAGCCATCACTGCGCTTCCACCAGCGTGATGGATAGCTTGAATAGCTTCTTCAATGCTGCACCAGTTGGGCTTAACGTAAGCACGCTGGCCTTTTGAGCCCTTTTTACCAATATATTTATCAAAGGCCTGTTGCATTGTACTAACGTGGCCTTGTTGATGAAGAACTTTAGCAAAATGTGCTCGCGTAATTGAACCATCACCAGCCATCGCTTTAGCATCGGAATAGATCGTTGGGAAGCCACACTTTGTTAGTTTCTCACCCATTGAAATAGCGCGTTGCTCTCTCGCTTCTTGCTGTTGTTCTATCAGCGATTTTAATTGCGGATTATTCTTATCAATGTTTAAACCAACAATATGAATTTCAAACCCTTGCCATGCGGTAGAGATTTCGATGCCATCAATCAATTTAAGTGGAATATTTTTATCTTCAATATGCTTTTGCGCTATATCAAGCCCGGCAACAGTATCATGATCTGTAATAGCTAAAACATCAATTTGAAAGTTAGCAGCCCTATCTATCAGGGTTTGTGGTGACAAGCCACCATCAGAGCAATTAGTATGGCTGTGGAGGTCAATACGTTTATGGGCAAAGCCTTCAGTTTTTACTATCAGATGTGGGAAATCAGTGGTTGACAGCAACGCCATAATAAGGTCTTCTATAGGGGTAAAACTTAGTCTTAGGGTAAGTTTACTTATAACGAGTAAACAATGATACTTTTTCCTTTATTATTCATCGAAAAGTAAAGAAGCATAAAGAAACTAAGATAACGCATTTAAAAGGCACGTAAACAATGAACATAGCAAAAACAAACTTAACATTAATTTTGTGGTGGCATAACTCGACATAATTGGGTTGTGATAATTGCGTGTATCTTAAAAAAGATTAAACAAATTTCAAAAAAACCCGCTCCTATTAGCGGGTTTTTCTCGTTAAAGCGTTCGAGAGTTACTCTTTAGAATAAAATGAACAAAGGATTTAAAATGAACAGAACAAAAACATGGTTTATTTGGTGGCTGTTGCCTATTTACGCAGGCTGACAATTTTTCTTTTAATGAACTCTAATAGCTGTCTC